>NZ_JAUBUC010000074.1:0-31400 GCF_036705285.1 Microcoleus sp. B4-C1
AACGTATTAAATTCAAGTCCAGTCACCCGACTTAATATTTTGTTACATACTTATGGATTTTCCCGCCGACCTACTTAGTTGTCAGGCACGAAGGCGTTGAACCTCGATCGGCAACCTGTAGTGTTACAATCACCGATGAAGATAAAGTAATCATGCTGACATTTGTTTACTTGGAGCTAGAACGGGTGTTGCTCCGCATTCAAACTTCAACCGAAGAAAGACTATGACCGTGAAAGTTACTCCGCCAAATTCAATTAAAATGTTTCGCTATCGAGTGCATTTCTTGGCAAAAGACCTCTGGAGGGAAAAAAACCCGATTTGTCGGATGAATCTGGCTTTACAGTTAGCCGATGTGGCGACAACTCTGGCTAGGTTGGAAGTAGAAGAGGCGCGAAAATTTCAACAAGAGTCTGCTAGTGTGGAGGTTTCAGACTCGACGGAAACTGAAAACTTTTGAGTGTATGAGGTTGCTTTGTGTGATCCGCGCAACCCTTGCGTGATAGCAGTTTAAAAAAATAATCTAACTGTATAAAAGCTCCCAACCCTGATAGTCAGGAGTCATTTTTAATCTAAAATCTAAAATCTAAAATGGTATGGCTCGCAACTCAAAACTATTGTCATTTGTTGAGCTAGTAAAAAAATTGTCTGTATAAAATTGAATGTCCGTGCTAAACAACAACTTTCACCCTTGCGAGGTAATTGGTTGTTGCAAAAACTGCGTTACACTTATACAAGTATCTTTACAAAACAACATAAAACCATGACTGTTGCCTATCCCCGCAAGCTTCGCAACGCAATGGGAGCGCGCGAAATTTTAGCTAATGTAGTGCGCGATCGCGAAATTCACCTGATCACCCTCAACCGCTACCGCTACAGCGAACAGCGCAGTTGCAAAGACCTCACCGAGGTGATCGAACAGCTAAACGGGGAACCAGCCGAACTCGTGCGCGACCTCTCCCGGCACATTTCCGACGAAGCGCGACACGCTATGTGGCTCACCGACTTGCTGGTAGACCTCGGCCAAAATGTGGGAACGCCGCCGGGAGTCTCCTACATTGACGAATTTGAAAGGTTGTATGACAGCGAACAACAAGACCCCACCACAAACCGCGAAGACTTCGTAATTTCTTCCCTCGCCGCGATTAACGTCACCGAGAAGCGGGGCTGCGAGTATTTCTCAGCGCACATCCACGCCCTCAAACAGGCTCCCCAAACCGCAGAAAACGTCAAAATCCGCGAAACAATCGAAAAGATTTTTCCCGAAGAAGCTGGTCACGTCCGCTGGGGCAACCGCTGGCTGGCCCAAATCGCCGACAAAAGCCCGGAACACCGCCAGAAGGTGGAACAGGCAAAGCGCAAGTATGTGGCGATCGAACAAGCAGCTTTTGAATCGGGAATGGATATCATGCTGGGGGCAGAACTCCGCCGCGTCACCCGCCTTGTGGATATTGCCAATACCATGCCGATGTGGGAACGCCCGCAATACCTGATGGAACGCTTGCCCAGAACCCTGCTGGCCCCGGATCTACAAATGACCAGAGTAGATGTAGCTCAGCGCGCCTGGAACCGCGACCCGCAGGCATTTATGGAGAAATTGGTGCCCATGTTCCTCAACGGCTTGAATACCATTGAGAAGAAGCCGGCGGCGACTAAGCCCAAGGCTTAAAAACGATCGCGAACCTGATTGAAACCGCTTTCCAAGTCAAACTTGCGTCTGCCTCCGCAAACAAGCGAGATCTACTGGTTCCCAGGCCTAGCCTCGGAACCAGTTATTTAAAGTCATAATTTGTACTCGTTACCAGGCAGATCCTGGTAACGCAGATCCAGATGCTCTGCCTCAAGTTTTCGTAGTTAAGCGAGGCGGAGCCTCTGGACATCGGTTCCCAGGCAGAGCCTAGGAACAAGTTACTCTGGACGGAGCTTTAAGATTTAAAATTTACAATCTGAAGAACATAGCAAGTAAACTGATTATTGGAATAGTTTTCCATCTAAATATAATCATGACTACCAGCGAGCCGAACATACAAACAGCTTCCGCAGAAAGCCTATCGAGGGAAAGCGCGATCGCCTCCGAGCAGGTCGAAAAAGCCACAGCCGTCACCTATGCAGAAGAAATTGAAACTGTCATCGCCAGCATGGCTGTAGACCAAAAAGTGATGGTCGGTCAAAGTGAAGCTGGCGGACATCTTTGGAAGTTTAAGTACGGCAGTGTTGAAGTGTTCGTGCAACTCACCGGCGAAACCGAAGATGATACTTTGACTGTTTGGGCTTTTGTACTGCAGTTGCCTGCGAAGAATGAAGCTCAATTAATGCGGAAACTTCTAGAAATGAATTGGCTGTCTACTTTGGAATCTCATTTTGCCATTGTTGACAATCAAGTTGCGGTAATATCGACTCGGACGATCGCCGAAATCTCGACCGGAGAAATTTCTCGTGCTATCACTATTGTCGCCACTATCGCCGATGACAACGACGATATTCTGCAAGCAGAATTCGGTCAGTAGTGATTAGTTAACAGTTAACAGTCAACAACTAATACTTAAAAGTTAAAAGTTAAAAGTTAAAAGTTAACAGTTAACAGTTAACTAATATGCAGGCCCTGCGATCCAAGCAATAGTGATTCCCAGCCCCAAACCGACAAGCACTTGAAAAGGAGTGTGTCCCAGCAACTCTTTCAGGCGAGCCTCATTAAGGTTGTGATCTTCCTCAAAAAACTCGTCAATAATTTGGTTGAGGATGCGAGCTTGCTTGCCTGCTGCTTGGCGGACGCCTGCTGCGTCGTACATGACAATAATTGCAAAGATCGCAGCGATCGCAAAGTCCGGACTTTCCCATCCCATCGTTTGTCCGACTTCAGCAGCCAAAGCGCCCACAAAAGACGAGTGAGCGCTGGGCATTCCCCCCGTTGTTACCAAATACTGAAGATTAAACTTGCGATTTTTGACCAACTCGATCGGCAACTTCATGATCTGAGCCGCCAGACAAGCGATCAAAGCAACCACGAGTACATGATTGTTTAAAATGCCGCTGCAAATTTCCTGCATAGTGTTTAGTATTTCTAGTTACTGCGGCTGGTAATATAATCGGCGATCGCCAGCAGCGGTAGAGCTTTGCTCCCAAACACTGCCAATTGAGCCTTAGCATCAGCAACAAGCTGCGAAGCTTGGCGCCGAGACTCCTCAATTCCCCACAAACTCGGATAAGTGACTTTCCCTGCTTGAACATCTTTGCCAGCAGTTTTGCCCAGTTCTTCTTGGGTAGCAGTAATATCCAGAATGTCGTCAATGATCTGGAAAGCCAACCCAATATTTTGAGCGAAACGAGACAGCCGCTGCAAATCCGCAGCCGAAGCCCCAGCCAGAATTGCCCCACAAACTACGCAGGCCTCTAACAGCGCGCCTGTTTTGTGAGCGTGAATGTAATTCAAAGTTTCCAGAGAAACATCTGTCTTTCCTTCCGATTCCAAATCAACCACTTGACCGCCTACGAGTCCAGCAGCACCCGATGCCCGCGCTAAATGGGCGATCGTCTGCAACACCTGTTGGGGGGGTACGTTCTCAGTTTTAGTGGCGATAAATTCAAAAGCATAGGTCAACAAACCATCGCCAGCCAAAATGGCGATATCCTCGCCGTAGACTTTGTGGTTCGTCAGTTTGCCGCGCCGGTAGTCGTCATTGTCCATTGCCGGCAAATCGTCGTGGATCAGCGACATCGTGTGGATCATTTCCAAAGCGCAAGCTGTCGGAATTGCCATAGATGTAGTGCCGCCGGCCAGTTCGCAGCTAGCCAGACACAGGATCGGACGCAGGCGCTTGCCCCCCGCTAGCAGCGAGTAGCGCATTGCTTCGTAAATTTTCTCTGGGTAGATGACCGGCAGTGCACTGTCGAGAGCTACCTCGATCGCCTCTTTTCGCTTGACTAGATAAGTAGATAAATCGAAAGAGGATTCCGGTTGGGACGAACCCATTTCTGTTGCCAATACCATCCCTTGCTCTCTTGTACTTAATATTTATATGGGATATTGTGAGCCGTTGGGGTCGCATCGTGCTGACTTTTACGGCAGTAGTTGCTCGAACTCCGAGCATCAATTAATCATTCTACGGGTGTTGTTGCACAGAAAATCTTTGAGTTTTGATAAGTTTGTCAAATTACCAGTCAATCTAAAATTTACAATCTCAAATCTCAAATCTCAAATCTGCTAATGTGTCTGGCGACTTCCAAAAACCGTTGCACCGCCGCCGTTGGATCGCTGCGCCAAATTAGAGCGATCGCCACAATGCAGGTTGATTCTGGTAACGCTTTGTAAACAACCCCGCTGCGCTGGAAATTTTGCATCGACGCCGGGACGATCGCCACTCCCATCTCGGCGGCTACCAGACTCACAATGGTTTGCATTTGAATTGCTTCTTGAGCCGCGATCGGGCTAAAACCTGCTTGTTGACAAAGACTGACGATCGCATCGTACAATCCCGCAGCCTGGGAACGCGGAAATAGGATGAACGGTTCCGTGGAAAGTTCGCGTAATTCAAGATGCGTGCGATCGGCCGCCGGATGCGTTTCTGGCAGTGCCACGATCAGCGGTTCTCGAAAAACGATTTCAGAATTTATCCCATCTTCCTCAACCGGAGGGCGCACGAAGCCGATATCAATTTGCCCGAACCGCAACCGCTGCAACTGTTCGTTTGTTGTCTGTTCGTGCAGTTCGAGCTTGACGGCGGGACACCGAGTGCGAAACGCCTGTAAAATCGCTGGAACCACGTTGTGTGCAGCAGAACTCACAAAGCCGATCGTCAGTTGGCCGAGTTCGCCCCGACTGGTTTGTCTGCCGAGTTGAATTGCTCGATCGACTTGCTGCAGAATTTTCCCGGCTTCCTCGAAAAAAACCTGTCCCGCAGCCGTTAAATGCACCGTCCGCTTGGTGCGGCGAAACAGTTGAAACCCCAACTCTGCCTCTAAATGCTGGATTTGTTGACTCAGCGGTGGTTGGGCAATATGCAGTTTTTCGGCTGCACGAGTGAAATTCAATTCCTCTGCAACTGCAATGAAATAACGCAAATGCCGAAGTTCCATAGCTCCTCAATCATTTATATTTTAAAAGTATAAGTGGTTAGTTAAACATATATTGGACATTAATGATGATGTTTCATACAGTGATTAATAGGCGACATTGAGAATTAAACAATGGCTAATTTGGATATCAAAATTAGAGAAGCAGAGCTGGCAGATTTGGAATTAATTCTTGCTTTTATTTCGCAAAAATCAGAATTCGATGGAGTTCCACATCTTTTAGAAGCAACAGCAGATAAATTGCAGCAAACGTTGTTTTTCCAGCCTCCGCTAGTGCGAGTATTGTTGGCGGAAGTTGCCGACACAGCGGTAGGGTTTGCGATGTTTTATGCTTCCTATTCAAGTCTTTTGGCGCAGCCTTGCCTTTGGCTTGATGATTTATTTGTGCAAGCTCATTTTCGCGGTATGGGAGTCGGGACAGCGCTGTTAAAGTATTTGGCACAAATTGCTGAGTCCACAAATTGCGGGCGGATTGAATGGACTGTTAATACTGGCAATGCGCCTGGTATTGCTTTTTATGAAAAGCAGGGAGCGCGGATTTTGGAAAATATTAGGGTTTGCCGAATCGAGGGAAGTGCGATCGCCCAACTAGCTAACAAATAATTTGATTGGTTTTGTGAAGAAGGTTTTTTTGTTAACCGCAGAGAACACAGAGAACACAGAGAAAGAGAAGACAGAGAAAGAGAAGACAGATTTAGGATATTTATCATGGCACAAAATTTTTGGAATACAGCTCTTTATGAGAAAAATCATGCTTTTGTTTGGCAGTACGGCGAATCGCTTTTGGAGTTACTATATCCGAAGGCTGGTGAACAAATTCTGGATTTGGGCTGCGGTACGGGACAGTTAACTGAAAAGATTGCTCAAAGGGGTGCTTTTGTACAAGGTATTGATTCCTCTTTGTCGATGATTTCCACGGCAAAAGTTAACTATCCTCACATTAACTTCGCGGCCGCAGATGCGAGTATTTTTCAAGTAGAAGAGCCGTTAGATGCTGTGTTTTCTAATGCGGTTTTGCACTGGATTAAACAGCCGGATGCTGTGATTAATTGTGTGCAAAAAGCGCTGAAGCCGGGAGGGCGTTTTGTGGCTGAGTTTGGGGGTAAGGGGAACGTGGGGGCGATCGTCCGGGCAATTTTGAGTGTTTTGTCAGAAATTGGCTGCCAGGAGCCTGAAGCGCTTAATCCTTGGTATTTTCCGAGTATTGGCGAGTATGCTGGGCTTCTGGAAAAGCAGGGTTTTGAGGTGGGTTATGCGGTTTTGTTCGATCGTCCGACTCCCCTAGAAGGTGGCAGCGCGGGTATGGTAAATTGGATTGAGATGTTTGCTGGCGGGTTTTTGTCGGGGTTGTCTGAGGATGTGCGTGAAGCGAAGCTATCCCGTAGGGAATCGCACGTAATTAAAGCAGTTGAAGAACGTTTGCGATCGGCGCTGTACCGCGATGGTAATTGGATTGCAGATTACCGCCGAATTCGCGTTGTTGCTGTCAAACTGTAGGGCGCGTCGCGATCGCAAATCTTCAAATACGATCGAAAATTTCAGCAGCGACGCACCCTACGTTAGGTGCATTTGTCATGACTAATGACTACTTGATACTGTAACTCGAAACGGTATTTTCCAAAAGCATAGCAACAGTCATCGGCCCGATTCCTCCCGGCACCGGCGTGATAAATTCGGCTACTGTTTTAACAGCATTAAAATCTACATCTCCGGCTAAACGACTCGTACCGTCTGGATTGACGACGCGGTTAATACCGACATCAATTACTACTGATCCAGGTTTGACCATATTAGCTGTAATCATTTCTGTGCGGCCGACTGCGGCTATTAAAATATCGGCTTGATTGGTAATAGATTCTAAGTTTTGCGATCGCGAATGAGCTACAGTAACAGTACAATCGGCTTCTAACAGCATCAGCGCCATCGGTTTTCCTACCAAAATACTGCGGCCCAAAACAACGGCATTTTTTCCTTTCAAATCAATCTGGTATTCCTGCAATAACCGCATCACTCCGGCGGGAGTACAACTCCGCAAACCTTCCTCCCCGCGCACGAGACGGCCTAAATTTACAGGGTGAAGTCCGTCAGCATCTTTATCGGGGGCAATTTGGTACAGCAGCGAAATTGCATCTAAGTGTTCTGGTAGCGGTAATTGAACTAAAATGCCGTCTACTCGATCGTCCTGGTTGAGTGCACGAATTGCAAGTTCTAGTTCGGCTTGAGTAGCGTTGGCTGGGTAATGCTGGCCGAAGGAAGCTATCCCAACTTTAGCGCAGGCTCGCTCTTTATTGCGAACATAGGCTGCGCTAGCTGGGTTGTCCCCTACCATCAGCACCGCAAGTCCCGGAGGACGACCCTTTTTGGGTTGTAGGGCGCGGACTCGATCGCTCAGCTCGCTTTGAATCTTTGTCGCTAAAGCTTTGCCATCTAGTATTTGAGCAGTTTTGGCATCCATTGTAGACTCTGGGTTAGGGGCTGATGATTTTAGATTTTAGCTTAATCCCCGCCAAGGACTACACTAGAGAAATTTCTTACTTGCGATCGATTCTGGGGATTCTGTTAAAGTAAGTCGTATCTCACATCTCAAATCAGTTGACAATGACTACTGCAATTAAGCAAGTTTGGGTTCAAAGATTCTGTACCAGCTCTTTGTCGCTAATCCTCGCCAGCGGTTTTTTCAGTTGCGGCAATTTACCCATGTCTCAACTTAATCTTGGTTTTAATGTTGCTAGCATTGGCGACATTCAACAAAAGCGACAAGTCGATGGTGAAGTTTATCTCCGGGGAAAGGTGGAAAATCGCGCTCCGTTTGTGGGGACTGCGGCTTATCAACTTGAGGATGGTACTGGCAGTATTTGGATTTTAACCAAGCAAGAGTTGCCCCAGCTTGGCGATGAAGTATTGCTGAAGGGAGAAGTCCGCTACAAGAGTATTACTCTGAAGGATTTGGCCGGAAAAGATTTAGGTGAAGTTTATGTTGAGGAAATGGAACAATTAAAGCGCACTCCAGCGGCAACTAAATAAAAATAGGAAGATGCTATAGCCTTTCTCAGTAACATGAGGTGGTCATAGGGAGCCGTGGGCATAGGGTTCGCCCCCATATTTCACCACGCTTGAGAACCGCTATAATTGATTTCATTAAGTGATTCTATTTCATAAAAATCAAAGGTTTATAGTTGCGCTTGGGCGATTTGGATCTGTTTATTTATCCTCAAAGTTCATTAACCATAATATTATGGTCGGGGCGGGTTTACCTAGATTTTTGGTGGGTTTTACAGATGTTGGTGAACCCGCCCCTACAGCAATTTATTCCTTCTTCCTTCTTCCTTCTTTCTGCTTTTTAACAAATGACTAAAATTCACGTTGCGATCGCGATTTTGTACCAAGACGGCAAGTTTCTCTGTCAGTTGCGAGACGATATTCCTCATATCAGGTATCCCGGACATTGGGCTTTGTTTGGCGGACACTTGGAACCGGGGGAAACTGCGGAAGTGGCTGTCTTGCGAGAATTGAAAGAAGAAATTAGTTATGCTCCTGCAAGTGTTTCTTTTTTCTGTTGTGATGTCGAAAAAGATGTTGTTCGCCACGTTTTTTATGCACAACTTAGTGCGGATGTCAAGGATTTAGTTTTGCTTGAGGGTTGGGATATGAAGTTGTTGACACCCCAGCAGATTCGGATCGGCAAATGCTTTTCTGAGCAGTCAGGAGATGTGCGACCTTTTGGGATTGCTCACCAGCGTATTTTATTGAATTTTATTGACTCGATTTGAGAAAATTGGCACTCACCCCACATTGCAGGGGTTTGAGGAGGGAGATATTCGTAAGGTGCGCCCAGGCGTGCACCTTACATTGCAGGCAGAGCTGTTTCATTATCTTGTAGGGGCAGCCCCCCGTGGCTGCCCCAATCTCTGAAACACGAGCAAATCGTGGATGGGGAGGGTAGGCACGGGGAGTAGGGGTAGCACTACAAGAGTCAAAATCATCGTTTTCTGTAGGGGCAATCCGACCCCTACTCCCCGTGGTTGCCCCGAAACAGCCCTGACATTGCAGGGGGTTTAAAAGTTAAGAGCGAGCCGCAATCATTCCGGTTTGGCGCGCGTAGTCAAACAACCCTCCGGCATCTATTACTGGCCCTACTTCTCCTAACGGTTTGAGCGAGAAAGTTCGATCGAGAGTGTGGTTGACAATTACCTCTGCTGTAAAGTCGATCGTCACTTCTTGACCGGTTACAAACAAGTCGCAGAGCCGCTCGACTGATTCGATCGGGTACAATTCGCCAGTAGCCGAGCAATTGCGAAAGAAAATGCGCGCGTAAGACAAAGCTACCACCGCTGTGACACCTGCAGCCCCCAGAGCGATCGGAGCGTGCTCCCGCGAAGAACCGCAGCCAAAATTTTCGCCCGCTATGATAATCGGATACCGGGTTTTCTGTTCGCCGGATTCGATAAACTTACCGTAGCGATCGGGCAACCCAATCATCGCGTAACTGCCTAGTTTCTCGTACTCATCCGGCTTCGAGGGTACCAGGGTCAGGTATTCGGCAGGGATAATTTGATCTGTATCGATGTTGTCGTCTACAACAAAAATTTGACCGCTAATTACTTTACCCATAGTTTATTTCCTGTTAGCCTCGCTCGATGCTGTGGTGATAATTTTAAGTGGATCGGTATGCAAGATTTGCATCTGTTCATTTTAACCTGGCAGTGTCAGTGATAACCTGTATGAATAAAAATTAGATCCGAGACTTTGGGTTAACAATTAACAGTTGCTAAGCGTCAACATAGTTTTATGGCAAATCCAATAGATGACATTGCTCGACAAGCTCGCGAGGGCTCGGTTGCATCGATTATTCAAATCCTTAATGACGAACTGGCACAGGTAGGGGTCAGGGCCCGAGCTGTGTTTGCAGACGGGGTGTTGCAACTGCTGTGCGAAGCTGCAACGCCCCAATTGCTCGAAGAGTCTAGTTTGGTCGATCGAGTCCGAGCAATTTTGGAACGCATTTCGCCCCACAATATTCGCCGAGTCAACATCAACAGCCGGCTTGTCCGAGAACACCAACTGCTGTGGCTGGAAGAAATTAGCCGCGATCCCGAAAATCAACTGTTGTGGTCTCAAGAAATTAAACTCCGAAAGCCGAATTTGTTCAAGCGTTTAGCCACAGCCCATCACGAACGACAAGCTGTGGGAGGCAAGCGGGCTTTGCCAAGAATGGCTATACCTCGATCGATGCAGCAACCGCGACAATTTCAGCGCGGTATCGTCGGCGGCATCAGCTTGAGCGTGCTGTTGCTCGCTGCAGCGGCCGCCATCTACAAAGGACTTAATTCCCAAGTGCCAAACACTACACAAGCCAGCACCCAAGCAGTTGCCAGTGCTCCTCCCTCGGAGGCAAAACCTGCTGTGAAAATTTCTAAGGAGACTGTTAATTCTGCTGGTGACTCTTTTGCACAAGCAGTGCGAGTAGCCGAACAAGCAGCCACCGAGGGCAAAACCGCTCAATCTCGCGAGGATTGGTTAGTCGTAGCTGCTAAGTGGCAGCAAGCTTCCGATTTGATGGCAGCCGTGCCTTCCAAACATCCCCGCTATACCACAGCTCAGAACCGGACGGCACTTTATCGCCAAAATAGCGATAAAGCCCAACAGGAAGCACAAAATAAATAAATTTAACAAGAGAGTTCGCCGCGCTGCTCTAGGTGTTGTGAAAAATGAGTTTTTGAGTCAAAACTCGGAAACTCTCAGCCGGCGTTATGAGTGATAATTTGGGGATTTTGAATTTTTGCGATCGGCGTTACTAGATCGGCGGATTTGTATCACAATAAAAATTTGCTAGTATCACAAACTTAAATAGGAAACATCACACAGTGAGAAGATGGGTGTCACTAAGCGGTCTCTAGAAAAGATTCATACTACTAATAACCGTCAATCGATTTTAGATTTTAGATTTTAGATTGACCCCACGGATAAATTCGGGGGGCAAGTTTCATCGGATACAGGTTTTTGATTTTTGGACGGATGAATCACGTGGCGGGTATCCTGGATGCGAGGGGGTCAAAATTAGGGGAATGGGATTGATAATCATCCGGTCAAGGATGGCAAAGTTCATCCCGTACAGATCCAAGCGTAGAAAACAGGAAAATAGAACTCGGTCATATCTGGGTATATTTTTACATATCGAGTCACCCGCCGATCGGCTCCACAAACACAGAAAGCAGACTCATAATGGTTAAGCCGACAGTTATGGAGAGGTTCTATATTTGTTGCAGCGGTAGTCGGCTCAAACATCTTAGAATAAAGGCTTGGTTGCCATGATCGATCGCCAGAGAAATCAAGACTTTACTTTGATCGACAGATCGCCGTCAGAGTCTTGCACATTGCATTTACCGCAAATCGCAGAATCAGTCTCAGTCCCAAAATTTCTGGATCGTCTTATGCAGTACCAGGTCGATCCTGCCCTTCTCGGGCGACAAATTTGCCAAATTCTCGCCACCAGCTTTGATCGAGAACTCCTGCTGCTGCAAATAGCCAATACTTTGGGGGCTGCATGGCGGGCAGATTTCTGTTTGGTTACTGCTGTGGTTGACCAGAAAGTAGTACATCCGAACGCTTACTGGCAAAATTGGAGCAATCTCCCTTATGTTGCCGATGTTGCCGATTCGACTCCAACACCGGAACACCCCCAAACTACAGGATTAAAACCGCCTAGCATATCACTCGAACATCCCGCTTGGGCAAACGTCCTAGCAAACGGAGAGATAGTGGTGATATCCGACTATCTTGATATTCCGGCAGCTTCATCGCCCAATTCCCCTGTGACTCCGCTGCCTTTTCGGGCAATTTTGGCAGGGCCTGCGCGATTTGGAGGGACTGTAAATGGCATGATAATTGTTGGTAAGTCGCAACCTTACGAGTGGTCGGTAGCCGATCTGCAGCGCCTGGAAGCAGCATCAGACGCGATCGGCAGCGCGATTTCTCACCTTCAAAAAACTCAAGAAATTGCCAGCTTAAACGAACAGTTACAGCGACAAGCTAAATACAAAAATCTACTCAAGTCAGTTGCTGCCTCGATCGGCACCAATTCAGAAGTCGATCGAATATTGCAGCAAGTTATTCAAAATACCGTCGATACCATGGAAGTAGATAGAGGCCAAATCCTCCTATTGAAATATACAGATCCTCTATTTACAACTCGCTCCCCCAATCAAACTCCCAAAGCGAAAGTCGAATTAGTTTGCGAATCGGTTGTAAAAAAAGATCCAAATAAACAGGCAATAACACAAAGCGCAGTCGGAAAAAAAAGCTCAACATCCAGAAGAAAAAACAAGGATAAAACTGCTAATTCCCCAGCCAAAATTCCCAACTCAAAACCAAATAACTATCCAGGTTTTTGGCTATCAGAATCTAATTTGTGCCACCAAGCATTCCACAGTGCGCCCCGACCCCTAGCCCTCGCTGATGCAGGCGAATTAATCGCCAAAGAACAAGAAGTAGCCACAGAAATTTTGAAACTCCAAGGCATTCGCGGCTTGCTGCTGGTTCCCATCACGGGCGGTAGCTGCCACGAAACAGTTTTGGGTTTCTTGGTTTTGCAGCACTCGAAGCCGCGCACTTGGAACCCGGAAGAACTAGAAGTTCTCGAATCAGTCAGCGCTCAAGCGAGCAAGATGATGATCCAAACTCAAACGCTTAAGGAATTGCAAACCGTAGTCTTAGACAGAAACGCTCAGTTGCAGCAAAGTCTCGACGTGCAGGGGAAACTGTACGAACAATCTGCCAATCAGCTAGAGCAAATGCGGAAATTGAAGGTGGTTAAAGACGAGTTTCTCAGCACTCTGAGTCACGAGTTGCGTACCCCTTTAACAATCATGAAGCTGGCGATTCTGATGCTCAAACAAGCTGAACAGCCGTCAGCGAATCGGACTAAGTATCTCGACATTCTAGAACAGCAGTGTTCTAAGGAAACTGCTCTGGTTAACGATTTGCTGGCCCTCAAGCAGTTTGAGCCTCAGCAAGTCCCAATTTCTCTAATCAAAATCGATCTCAACCGTTTATTTCAAGATTTAGTTAGGGATTTTGAAAAACAGTGGGCGGATAAGCAATTGACTCTTAAGGTGGATTTGCCCAAATTGACCCCTTGCTGGGAAACTGACCCGGACATTCTCAATCGGGTACTGCTGGAACTGCTGACGAATGCTGGAAAATACTCTGCTTCTGGAACGGCGGTAGTTTTGGAAGTGTCTGAGGCAGTCGGTTATATTGTCCTGAGCCTTTCTAATTTCGGGCGTGGCATTTCTGCGGCTGATTTGCCCCACATCTTTGAGAAGTTCCGCCGTGGCACTGGCATTACTGACCAAGCTATCGCCGGTACGGGTTTGGGGCTGGCTCTGGTAAAGTGTTTAGTGCAGCACTTGAATGGTACTATTGATGTATCTAGCTGTCCGGCAGAAAGTTTAGAAGCTGACAATTTGTGGCGCACATCTTTTACTCTGACTCTGCCGCTATTTGCAGCGGAACTCTGTAATGTAGAAGAATAGTTCGGTTGAAAAGCTGCTCTTAATTGGCCGCGAACAGGCGAAACGACAAGACTTGCCAGAAGAGGGAGATTTGGAAATGTTGTAAACACTACCAAGTCCTCTGTTTTGAATTGTTTGTTTGGTTGCTGTCTAAATTGCCGGTTCTCGATTGCTGATTTTACCCAGGACTGATATTATGTCTGGTTATTGGGCAGTAATTAGCGCGTGTTTTTAGTGAGTACGACTGTCCTCTATTTATTAATTAATCAGGACTGGCATTACTTACTATGAACTTAATTATAATTGTATAGCCGGAGATGATATTACGCAGTATAGACCAAAGAAACTGAGTTTTTTAACTGTTTCAAAGGCCTGCAACCCGTCTTTTCGTACAAGCCGGTTTCTGCGTCCTGGATTGTCCCCTAAAAATTGTCACGGTGCATGGAATTCGATCGCCAATATTATGCTCACAAAAGCTGCACCTAAAACCCTGCGTTGGCAACGTTCTAAATATTCGCCACTGGCACGGCAAATAGACATTTTTGCAGCGGCGGGAAAGTTTATGTTTTTTTTGTGGTGGGACGCACTGCTGCAAAATAATTCGCCTCAAACTAGAAGAATTCGCGCTCATTGGTTGGTCAATACTTTGCTGAATTTAGGCCCGACTTTTATTAAAATCGGCCAGTCTCTCTCGACTCGCGCAGATTTGCTGCCGCTTGAGTATGTCAAGGAACTCGAACAGTTGCAAGATCGGGTTCCTCAGTTTAGTTCCGAAGAGGCGATCGCTCTTGTAGAATCAGAGTTAGGCAAGGATATTTATGCTTTGTACCGCGATTTTGACCCGTCGCCTCTGGCTGCTGCGAGTCTGGGACAGGTGCACAAAGCAAGGCTGCACACCGGGGAAGATGTGATTGTAAAGGTGCAGCGTCCGGGTTTGGAAAGTTTATTTGATTTGGATGTGAAGGCGGTGCGCCAAGTGATGCGTTTTTGCGATCGCTATTTGCCTGGGACGCGCAAATATGACCTGGAATCTATTTATCACGAGTTTTTTAAGATTTTATATCAAGAAATTGACTACCTGCAAGAAGGTAAAAATTCCGATCGCTTTAGCCAGAATTTTCGAGAATATCCTCAGATTATTGTCCCCAAAGTCTACTGGCAATACACTACTAAAAAAGTGCTGACTCTAGAATACGCACCCGGCATTAAGGTGGACGATCGCATTAGTTTAGAGGCGATTGGAGTCGATATTGTGAAGCTCAATCAACTTGGAATTTGCTGTTATTTGAAACAGTTGTTAATTGACGGTTTTTTTCAAGCTGACCCCCATCCGGGAAATTTGGCGGTGACAGAAGATGGTAGCTTGATTTTTTATGATTTTGGGATGATGGCGGAGGTGAAGTCTCTGGCTAAAGACCAAATGGTCAAGACTTTTTTTGCTGTGATGAGAAAGGATACTGACGAGGTACTCAATACTTTAATTACGATCGGCTTAGTTGAGCGGATGCCGGATATGATGCCGGTACGCAGGCTGATTGCTTTCCTGTTGGATAAGTTTATTGATAAGCCGATCGACTTTCAAGCTTTTAATGAAATTAAGAACGAACTTTACATCATGTTTGAGCAGCAACCGTTTCGCTTGCCTGCAGAAATGATGTTTATTGTCAAGTCAGTCACGACTCTCGACGGCATTGCTAGAACTCTCGACCCTGACTATAATTTCCTAGCATCCGCTCAGCCTTTTGTCAAGAGTATTGCGGTGAGCAAGGGGCGGGGAAATGCGATCGGAGAATTGGCAAGGCAAGCGCGAAGTTTTATTACATATAAGTTACGACAGCCGAGCAAATCGCAAGTTTATCTCAACCGTTTGGAGCAGCGAATTGAAGAGGGCGAACTGCAAATTAGAGTGCGAAATCTAGAGAGCGAAAGAGCCTTGAAACGCATTAATTTAGCCCTGAAAACTCTAATTTTCGCTTGTTTGACTGGTTTTGTCTTTTTGTCGGGTGCAGTGCTGCTAGTGGGCGGATATCAAACGGGGGCGATCGCAGCTTTTGCGGTTTCGGGATTCGGCGGCTTGTTTGTGTTGCGCTCGTTGTTAGACTTGTTGGTTAAGGAAAAGCTCGATCGAATGGTCGAGCGATAAATATACTGGGTAATTGGGAATTGCGATCGTAAGCTGCTACGCATTTAAATTGAATCCCGATCCGAGCTCTCCAGCCCGTTCTACAATAGCAGACGATCGGCTGAGGTTGGTACTGCAAACTAAGGATCGCGAATTAAATAATTTACACAATGAAAGTGGGTTTGGCGTCCCGTCCGGCCTTTCTGGACGGGCGGGACGCCCATCCCACAAGAACCATCACGCATTCTAAGTTATTTAATTCTCATTCCTAAACTTGTTAAAATAATTTGCGACTTTAGGTAGGGGCAGATTCTCAAAACACGAAGTTATACTCCTAACATATATTAAACGCGATCGCCCGCCCCTACAAAAAATGTACGCCCAAACATTGCTAAAACCAGACGGCCGCCCACTCACACTGTACAGCCGCTACCCAATCCCAAAAGGTATCGCGGCCGTAAGTCCCAGCAATGAACCCGTAGAGGCAAACCCGCACTTTCGGTGGCATCCTTTGCGGGGGGAATGGGTAGCATACGCCAGCCACCGTCAGGGAAGAACTTTCATGCCGCCGCCGGAATACAACCCGCTGGCTGCTACAATTAACCCTAAGTTTCCGACAGAATTGCCGCCGGGAGATTACGATGTAGCAGTGTTTGACAACCGCTTTCCCTCGCTGACTTTGCAAGCAAAAAACGCACCTGCAAATATTGTCGAAACTTTGCCAGCTAAAGGCATTTGCGAAGTCGTGGTTTTCACTCAAGATCCGCTGGCTTCCCTCGGTTCTTTGGAGTTATCTCATTTGGAATTATTGTTAGAAGTATGGGCCGATCGCACTTCAGTTATTGGCAGCAATCCCGAAATTGAATACGTCTTGCCCTTTGAAAATCGCGGCGTCGAAGTCGGAGTAACTTTGCACCATCCCCACGGTCAAATTTACGCTTATCCATTCGTGCCCCCGGTGCCCGCACGGATGTTAGAATGTCAATCGGTTTACTATCAAAAAAACGGTAGCGGTTTGCTGCAAGATTTGATTCAAAAAGAGATTTCCGACAACCAGCGAATTATTTATTTAGACGAAGAGGCGATCGCCTTTGTCCCCGCTTGTGCTCGCTACCCTTACGAAGTGTGGATTGCCCCGATCGCCCCCGCTGCTACATTTGTCGATTTGACGGAAAAACAGCGGCAATCACTCGCTAAGGCCTTAAAAACAGTCACCCTCAAATACGACGGTTTGTGGCATCGCCCCTTCCCTTATTTGATGGCTTGGTTTCAAGGGCCCACCGACGGGAAACCCCACCCAGAAGCGCATTTGCACGCCCAATTTTATCCGCCCTATCGATCGAGCGATCGCTTAAAATACCTAGCAGGAACCGAACTCGCCGCCGGAATGTTTGCCAACGACGCTTTACCCGAAGAAAAAGCTAAAGAATTGCAAGCAGTATCTATCGATTTTAGATTTTAGATTTTAGATTTTAGATTTTAGAGATTGTAGATTTTAGATTTAGCAAATGTTAACTAAAATCAGTGATTTTCTTCCTTCTTCCTTCTTCCTTCCCCCCTTCTGGGGCAGGGGGAGTTGACTTCTTCCTTCTTCCTTCTTCCTTATTTCCTATATGATAAACTCATTAAACCCAGAAGTTGAAAGCAAACTCGAATTCATCCGCAAAGCCTTAACCGAAACAAAAGCGAGATCCCTTCGCTTGCGAGGTACAGACTGGTTTGCCTGGGCCACAGCCGGCGGTTCCCATACAGTATTGCTAACCGCAGAAACCGGAGTTGCAGAACTTTTAATTACCGCCGAAAACGCTTGGGTTCTCACCGATGAAATCGAAGCTCAACGCTTGCAAGATGAAGAATTGCCAACCAACTTTCAAATGCACATCTATCCTTGGGCTGATGTTGCACAGCGCGAAGCTTTTGTCAAACAAATTACTGGTGGCGGTAACGTCATGAGCGATCGGCCAACTTCCCAAGAAACGCCAATAATCGCATCTTTACAATCCCGCAAACAGACAATGATGTCAAGCGAATTAGATCGATACCGACGAGTCGGGCGTTTAGCCAGCGAAGCGATGACAGAGGTACTTTCCGCCGCCAAACCCACATGGACAGAATATCAGCTAGCGGGAGCCGGTGCAGAGGCTTTGTGGGCGAGAGGTTTGCATCCAGCCCTGACATTAGTTGCTGGAGAAAGGCGTTTGCCACTGTACCGCCACGCCACAGCAACCGCCGAACAAATTGGACGACAAGCAATGTTAGTATTTTGCGCGAGGGGATGGGGTTTGTATGCCAATTTAACTAGATTTGTCTGTTTCGATTTTCTGGGCGAAAAGCATTCAGAGTTGCACCGAAAAGTCAGAGAAATTGAAGCAGCGGCGCTCAATTTTTGTCGGCCGGGAGTAACGCTGAATGCGGTTTATGATACCCTTAAAACTGCTTACGAAGAGCACGGATATCCTCAAGCAATTGCGGAACACCATCAAGGTGGAACTACCGGATATTTGGCGCGGGAAATTGTTGCGAATCCGGCTACTTCAGATATTTTGGCAGAAAATATGGCTGTGGCTTGGAATCCGAGTTTGTCGGGAGCAAAAATTGAGGATACGTTTGTAATTCACAGCGATGGAACGTTGGAAAATTTGACTTTTGATCCGAATTGGCCGAGTGTTGAAGTAGCGGGAAGGTTGCGCCCTGTGCCGCTGGAAATATGGGACGATCGACCTTAGTCAATCTCAAGCAGTACCGAGCGATGACAAACGCGCTGCAAACTTTTAGATGGAATTTATCTGGCGGCTTCTGTCATTTGGCTTAATTTAGTTAATCGGTAGGGTGTGTCGTTCCTTCATATTTGATAAATATGGCAGATTGACGGGTGGCGACGCACCAAACAGCAGGCGATCGCTCTTCTTGTGTTTACCACATATACATGGAATATGCTGTATGATTTTTCCCACCTAATTACTGAAGCAAAAACGCAGCTACATAAGGGTTTCCCGAACTTGTAGTCATGTAAAAGATTTTTCAAAACCGGGAAAGTGTCACTCCGTATTGGTTTGAATCGGAACGATAGCAGCAGGCGAGGGAACTTCCCCTCTCTCTACCCCACAGCCCTGTCTTTTAGTCGGCAGTTTCTAATTCCTCTAATTCTTGCGTAGACTGCCATCCAGCTTGCCAGAGCGATCGGTCTTTGAGCTGTGCGGCGTTCAGCCAAAAACGCACATTTGGATCGCAAGCCGCCACCATTTCTGCAAATACCCATTTACCTTCGTTTTTTCGGTTGACCACTTGAAAGTGTCGCCACCCCCAAGTTTTTTGGTGTGAAGTCCATCGGGAACCAACTAAATAAGGAAATTTTTGTTTTTTGCTCACAGTATTTTTGTGGAAAAATATATTAGAAAGCAAGTGAATTGTAATATAGCCATCCTAAATCCTTTGTGTCATTCTTGTAGGGGCAAACCCCCCGTGGTTGCCCCATGAGGCCAGGGTAGGCAAAGAAAGGTACTATCCCCTACATCTTGGTACGACTCCTGCAAGGATTGCTATAACTCGTTCTGTTTGATGATATTAATTCCCTATCAAAAGTCGTCCAATCCTCTCCCCCTCTCCCCTTCTCTCCCTCCCATCTCGAACATACCAAATAATATAGAGCCACTGCTGCTTACACGAGAGTTCACATAAACTCTATCTACAAGTAGATGCGTTTATTGTAACTTGCAACAGTTTCGCATCTGGTTCAAAAGTAAGGGCAGTTCAATGACTGCCCCTGTAATTAGTTATACCTATTGAATAGGATAATTTTTCAGGCGATCCACAAATAGCCTATTTATCCAATACCAGCTACATCGTGAATCTCAAATCTAAAAGCAAATAACCCAGGTTATAGTTGTGCAGAATAATCCTTTCTGTGAAACTTACTCAAATCTACTTTTAGAGCAGGTTTGACGTTCACTTCCTGCTTCTACCAAGGCGGTCGGCCGCTTCTTGTCCACAGGCGTGTTTTCGAGCCCAACTTTCCCTACAAACATTTTTTCAATCTTCATCGTGTTTCATTGATCCTGTACAGCTCAATAAAAACGCACTTTTAGGTAAGATTGACTAATTTCTTTGATTCTGTCGCTACCTCTTGATTACTTCCCTGTTAAGGCTTTTGGCCTGATAAGTCCAGAGGAAGTTGGGGAAGTCGGAGGCGAACCGCATTTGTTTGCAGCCAGAGAGTAATAGCGTGCTTCCGTTGCGGAGTCACGTACTCTCCTGGTCGGATCACGCCAGCACAGACGCCGATGTTTTTAATAAGGGTTTCTCGCTCCGATGAACTTGCACCCTGTAGCAACCTGACTTGGGCTTTGATAAAATCCACGTTCATAGCTGAAAGTAAAAGTAAGTAAAGAACTCAGTTAAATAGCGATGCTTTGATTCCGATTGTAACTCTAAAACCACTTGGTATGAATCAAATTGATTCAACATCCCCAGGATGGGGATCGGCGCGTCTAGAGCTAGCCAACTTTATTTACTTTATCTGTTTTTGCTAGCAAAAGTGTCACTATGCTAGCAGTTTTGGCAGAATTCTTTATAGTTAAGAACTGTTACAAATTTGGCTCGATTTCCACAATACGGCAGAGTTTAGTGCTAACGCTACTTTCCTGACCTCAAAAAGTTCAGCCTTGTCTCCAACTCCTTGCCTTCCTAGGTTTTAGACTCCCCGATTGGGAAGCGATGGCTCCGGGAACATTCCTATTCGATCGCCCCTCTTAACACCCCGACACTGCCACATCACCCTATTGATTTAGCTCGTCCTGTAGACTTAGCTGTGGACTATAACTTTAGGCATACGTGTTGTTACCGGGGCTACAATAACCGAGCAAGTTTTTATTCTTGTTTCTCAAGGAAATATTTTTTGGATTTTCTTGCAAAGCCCTTATTTGTGTTAATTAAGGCAGCTTTGTGATCTCCGGGCCAACGAAGACTCGCAGCTTGCGAATCCAGATATTTTGTGCTGTGTGGCGGTGAATATGTTTCCTGAATTCATTGGGGGCGATCGCACGTCCGCGAGAATTGTCAGTAACGGCTCATTTTGTATAATTCATAACAGATAGGTCACTGTTCATAATTTAAAAACAGTACAAGTTTAAACAGTCTTCCATCCGTCGATCGCTCCTAATAGTCTACCAAAATCGATAAAAAAAATTAACTGTGCATAGCCGATTTTTATGACGATTTTGCCCGATTAATTTGCATTAGGTAGCAATTATATGTAGCAAACCTTCTTACTAAATTAAGTTAAAAAAATATAACTTAATCTGATAATCACAAGTAATTAAACATACTGATTTTTTTCTAAATTTCAAATAAAAGCTATTTATTCATGATTTATTTATCATTTTTTAACTATCTTTATAGCCATCTTTTTTGTTAGAAAAATATTTTTTGACGGTAGAGGAGTCGGCTCAGGAAACTCTAAACGTGAATTTAAAATATTAATTAATCGGCGTTGCAAAATTTGAAGATTATTGTGGGGAGTAGGGTTGGGCGTCCCGCCTGCTGTGAAAATACACGCCTTCGGTCTCATGGCCCCATCACAAAAAACATTAAAATCATCCCCCTATTATGCAACCCTCATTAACCAGCTCATACGATATCTTTCACTATACAAAAACGCACCGACCAGCCAACAGATAAAAACCCCTCCCGCAGAAGCTGGGAGGGGAAATGGCGAATAAAATTATTGGTTTTAAATTATCGATATGTAGGTCTCTTTTTTCAGTATCAAGAGGTATCGATCTAGCCAACGACTAATGTTGGTCAGTCGCTAAAATAATTTCCCGGTGGGAAACCGAGAAATTATCAACTAAATCAACTTTTTTTCTGCTGGCGTTGGAGCTTAGTTTTCCAATTGGCGATATCCTTCTGAGCCGGCTGATAACTCTTAGTACCCGACGGCACCAGCGAAGCAGCTTCAACTGCCTCTTTCAGCTTTCCTTGAGAGCCACGCAACTGAGCAATTTTGAGAATACTTTCGCTCCACTCTCCAATTAACTGTTGAGCTTCTTCATACTTCGGCTGACCTGGCTCAATTTTATTAGCTTGCTGGATGCCTTTACTGTAAGAAGAGGCAACCCCCCGCTTAATTTGACCCTTAGCAGCCGATAGCAAAGCAGCATTTACATCCTGGTCTTTGGATAGCTCCTCCCACTGAGCGATCGCCTGTTTCGACTGATTGTAAACAGGCTTATTGACATCCGGCATTAATTTAGCCGCCCCGATCGCCCCCTGGAAATCGCCCCGAGCAGCCCGCCCGTTAGCTATATCCAAAATCGTTAAACTCCAGCGCTCAATATCCTGCTGAGCCTGCGGGTAGAGCGGATCGCTAGCCGGAATCGTTCGAGCCTTAACCACCGCTTTATTAAAACTAGAAGCCGAACCATCCTTAAGGAAAGTTTTCGCCTCAGCCCACACCTGCTGGCTCGACGGTGGCTGCTTGGTTCCAGCCCCTGCTTGCACCGCCCGCGGTTGGTTCTGAGACCCCCCAGTACCAGTAGATTGTTGAGATCCAGAGTTTTGGGCATTTTCAGCAGGCGATCGAGGATCTCCTTCCTGCTGACCAATAAAAATTGATCTGTTCGTCACAAAAACACCCAACAGCAACACCAAAGCCGTAGCGGAACTCCACAAAACTAGCTGCTGCAAAAATGACTTATCCGACCCCCCTTTATCTTCATCCTCCGGCTTTTGCAAGTTCGGTCGATCGCCTCCCCCATCAGCAGGAACCACGGCCTTCGGCTGCGACACAGGCGGCATCTCAACCGACGAATCCTGAGCGTTGCGAACTGCAGGAGGCAGATCCATTCGATCCCTAGCCGTCGCCATTTGCGGGCGATCTAACCCATCAGCCGTACCAACCGTCATATTGCCGTTGCGTCCGGCCAACGCAGCCGTTGGTACCCCTACATCGGGCAAAATCACCAAATTAGCCTTTCCTGGAGGATTCACCACCATCAAAGGTTCTTGTTTCGGACGCAAATGGTGGTCACACAGCTCCGGCAGTCGATCGCTCAAAAAACGGTCTAAACCCTTAATCGTCATGCACTGTCCCGAGCGTAGCCCCTCCAAAAGCGCCGTCGTAAAAAACCCCTGACGCAAAGCCGAAGTTTCCCGCGAAACTTGATTTGGGCGGCAAGAAAGCACCGTTGGGATTTCCAGTTCCCGCGCCAGATCGACCGTTTGAGAGCCGATCGTTTCCCCCGCTTTCAAAATCTGGCTGCGGTTCATATCAACCAGCACCAACACCGTTTCCGTAGGAGCGTTTTTCAGAGTATTCAACAGCAACTCTACCGGAATCCCCGTACCCTTAATGTCAGCCGGATTGCCGTCAATCGGCATCAAATAATCCTTACCTTCATAGCTGACACCGTAGCCGCTAAAAAAACACCAGAGTAAATCTCCCTTTTGCACATGTTCCCCGCAGAGGCTTTGGGTCAATCTCAGAATATTTTCCCGATTTGGATATGTAGATTGACCCCACAGCGACGGCGAGCTATCGGTCATCAGCAGACATCCCTCCGGCGCAAAACCCGCATCCTCAGTCAAAAAACCGTACAATGCCTCTGCATCCTCTTGGGCATAACTCAAAGGCTGGAGTAACTGATATTGATTGATGCCTATTGCAATACAAGCGTGATTTTTCATCCCCATATGCCCTATATATATAGTGGACTGCTTGCACAAAACGATAACACATAGCCGCTGAAGGTTATACCCACTTTCGCCAGCACTCAGAGAGCAGTTGTCCGAAGGCAGAACTCCCAACAAGCGCCCAAATTTAGCATCCTAGAAATTTTAATTTTTATATTGCAGTAAAAAATTCTCCCCTGTGTCTACCTTTAGAAAAATAAAGTTAAATTGGATACACAGGCCAGTCTATTTGACTCTAATTTTCACCAAACTACATCAAAAAGGAATAACCCGCCAATGGTCTCTACCGCCAAAAAAGAAATCTCCCCCCACAGCGAATCGTTACTAAAGCAACATCATCCTAAAACTCATAGCCACTATAGATTTCAGGATTTTTTTGCCTTCGATCGCCAGATGGGTACAATTGACGACTGGAACGAGTCGCGCAACATTTTTACAAGCGAAGACTTCATTATTGGTTTGGTGGAGGGACTCGAAGAAGAAGTCGGCCCTGCGTCCTCTGTCATCATGTATACTATTGGTTGCCAATGGGGACTCCAAGATTCCGAATTTTTTCAAAAATGGTTTAGTGCCGAATACAGCCAGAACATTCGCCAGTCAAATCTCATGTTTCTGCTAGAAACTTGGTGGTGGCCTTTCACAGCTCAAGGTTGGGGTCGCTGGGAAGTGGACATGAGCGATCGCAAACACGGCTGTATCTTCATCAACCTTTTTGACTCAGCAGTTGCTCGAACTTTGGGCGACGTAGGCAAACCGGTTTGTCACCTATACGCCGGTTTGTTCGCCGGTTTCTTTGGCTCTTTAGTCAAAAAGCCTCTGAGCTGCATAGAACTCCAATGTTACTCAATGGGAGAAACCTATTGCAAGTTTCTGCTTGGCAACCCAGATAAAATTGATGCAGCAGCATTCTGGCTCAACGAAGGTGCCAACGCCCGCGATATTCAAAATCGACTGCAACACGGTGAAATATTGCGGTAAACAACCTGGAAAGGCACATTCCCTGCCCTGCCTTTCCTCCCACCAATTTCGCGATCGAAAGTGCAATGGTGGATTTCTCCAGGCAGGAAGAAAGATGAAAAGTCAAACTTCATGGTTGGGCCAATCCGTCCAAGAATTCTTTGGTCACTATAATTGGCTGGGAAAATCTTTAGAAACCCCAACTGGCTCGAACCCCGGTCAACTTCTGAGTTTAACCCAGCCAGTAGCAGACTTTTTTCAAGCTATTTCTTGGGAAGGAATTCCGGAAGTAGGTGCCCTACCCCTACCGCCACCCTTGCCAGTAATTTCTATTACTGAACAAGCAGAAGTCACCATTGATGACCTATTCGATATGTTTTAATCTGTCTAGGGAATAGAACATGAAAAATAGAGCAATCCCTCATCCATCTTCCCTCACCTCTCTTTTCTCATCCTTCAAAATCCCTCCGTTAAATCCGTTAAATCCCGTACACTGCTCGTTGCCGAACTTCCTTCCTTTTATCAATTACCGATTACCACTTAATTAAAATCATGCACCCTGAGATTGAGGCGCTGCTGGATCAGGCAGAAAACCGCTTTTTAAAAGGCGAAGAACTCCTAGCTTTTAAGCGTCAAGCTGTAACCCTTGTTCAGCGCTTAAAAATTTACGAATTTTTGCGAGAGAAGGAAGCAAGCATCTTCCAACCAGTAGCCAACCAACTACAAGAAACATTCCCCGACGAAAAACAAGAAACCTTAGAACGATCGCTCAAACACTGGGTGTTAGTCTTGCGGTACTGCGCTATGGCTATGCTGCTGAACGATCAAAATTTTCTCGAACAGCGCCTTGTAGACTGGCTTTCCGGCATAGTCGAAGCCCACCAAACTCAAAAAATCGAAGCAACTGTTTGCAATCTGCTGCAAACTCGTTTAAAAGAATTGCTTTCCGAGCAAGCCAGGGCTATATTGCAACCATTTTTCGACCAAGCACAGTCAATTATTATTGATCAAGGTAATAAATAATCAGCTTTCTTCCCAATTTCCAATTCCCGATTCCCAATTCCCAATTCCCGATGATTAATATTGCCGACTTACTCAAACAGCCCCGACTCCCTGGAAACTACTTTGCCAGCGATGCCTACGTCCGAGGCGACCTCGAACTCGGCCTCCTCGAAAACCGACGGGGCGATCGGCTCTTAGCACTTCCAGAAACACTGATTCAAGCCATTTATATCGGCTTAGAACAAGAAACAGGTCAAGCCTCCCGCCTCGTGCTTTTCAACTGCGGTCGCTGGTGGGGTAAAAACTTCTACGTGCGTTTTTGCGAAGAAGTCAGCGAATACTACGGTCAGCCAGTTTCTGAAATGGAAATGGTAGAATTTCTTCAGTCCTTACAGCAGTGTTGGAAAACTCATGGATGGGGAACATTTGATCTAGACCCCAGCTATTCCGAACATGGATTCTTAATAGTAAAAATTGCTAACTCTCTTTTTGCTAAAACAGCCCCCAAGTCTAAGCGACCAGCCTGTTTTTTAGAAGCAGGTATTTTAAGTTCGTTCTTTAGTCAGCTTACGGGTCGAGAACTTCACTGCCTGCAAACATCCTGCGAATCATTGGGTTCGGACTGCAACCGCTTTATTTTAGGGCTGCGCGATCGCCTCCAACCAGCAGATTCTATGGTCGAAGAAGGAAAAGACCATGAAGCTATTATCACTCAACTTTTCCAAAAAAACTGACTTATTTGACAGCTATTACTTTGTTTCTAATAGCTGTCAAAATTAAGTTTTGGTAGTCAGATTATCCACCGTATCATCAAAACTGTGAGTTAAATTATAAAAAATATCCTAAGTCAAGAAACTAGGTTTTAGCAATTTAAATAAAACCTGATTATAACTAGCAGCAAGAAAATTCATAACTTACTCTAGAAATTCCTAAAATTTAAAAGCCATCAAAACCTCAAATATTTTGCTAGAACTTAATGGACGCCAATGAACTTCTAACTCGATATGCAGCCGGCGAAAGAGATTTTAGACTGGCAAATCTGCGCGGCATTGTGTTGAGTCCGATCGATTTATACCGTTCCAGCGATGCCCCAACTCTAATTTTGGCAAACCTCAACCAACACCAGCAACGACCCTACTTAATCGGTGCTAACCTCAGCGGGGCAGACCTCACCAAAGCCCATCTGAGTCGAGCCAACCTCAGCAAAGCTGACCTCAGCGGAGCCAATCTCACCGGCGCCAACCTCATGGCAGCCAGTCTGAGTGGAGCCAATCTCATCGGAGCCAATCTCACCGGCGCCAACCTAGCCGGATCTCATCTGAATTGGGCAAACCTGACCGGAGCAATTCTTCCCAATGCTAATCTCATAGGTGCAGATATGAGCGCCGCTAACCTCACCAAAGCCGTTCTCACTCAGGCCAATCTCAGTAAAGCCTATCTGATTAAATCCAATCTCAACGGAGCAAACTTCAAAGATGCTTACTTAAGTCTAGCGAGTCTGAAAGAGGCAGACTTGACCGAAGCACAACTCACCGGAGCCGAATTATCCAAAGCCAACCTAGCCGGAGCCAACTTAACCCGTGCTAACCTCAGCAAAGCCAACCTGTTGAAAGCAAATCTCAGGCGAACTAACCTCACTCAAGCCTATTTAAACGGCGCGTGCTTGAGCGGATCAGACCTTAGCGAAGCTTGCTTGGATAGAGCCAATTTGTGCAAAGCAGACCTCAGCAAAACCTACCTGAGAAACATTACTTTGAACGGCAGCCACTTAAGCGGTATTAACCTCAGCGGGGCCGATCTGGGCGGTGTAGACTTGAGCCGCAAACTTTTAACTGGAATCAATATGGCAGAGGCATTGTTGAACGAAGCCAACTTGAGCGGTGCTTATCTGATGGAAGCTAACTTTAGCGGGGCAAACCTCAGCAAAGCCAACTTGAGTCTAGCCTACCTGATCAATGCCGACCTGTCTAATTCTTGTCTACATGAAATTAACTTGAGCAAAGCTAACCTGAGTAAAGCCAACTTGCAGAAAGCTGACTTGACAGGAGCCAACCTCCGGGGAGCGATTCTCACTGAGGCGGATTTGACCGGAGCGAAGTTGATTGGAGCCACTCTTCCTAACGGCACAGTTTATCGGCGTTAACTTGTCAACTCCCTTGATTATTTGCCCAGTAAAGTGCGGTTGATGTCCAGAATCGGAAAAAATAGGTTCCTTTCTTCCACCGTGAGATATTGCTTGAGGACCTTTTTCATCACATCATAGGTCACGGTCGCAGTATTTCTAACTTGAACAGCGCCTAAAATAGTTTGCAACCAAAGTAGTAGCCGATCGCGCAACCGTTCAGTATCATTAATCAACAGTGCTGCCGCCGAATGCCTCAACACCCGCACAATATCTCCACGGCACTTTTCAGTCATATCGTTAGCCCCCCGCCGAAATAAACTAGGGTCTAGAGACAGCATTTGTGCTTCCACTTGCCGCATAATTTCTGTTTCAGAGGCTTGAATTTTTTTATAAGCACTCATCCGGTAATTCAAAGACTGAAAGTAGTCTTTCAAAAATTGGAGTTCTTCTGCACTGGCGTACCGTCCGTCTGTTTCCGTGCTCAAACGCGCAAGTTGGCTCAACATAGATTTTTCTCTACTACTAAAATACAAACATATCAGTTTTAAGCTTCTTTAGTGCGAACTAAATACTGTCCTACTTGAAAGCGGGTTTCATTAAGCTGTGTAACGATAGAACGAGTAATTAACTTTCCCGATTCTACAACTACTTGACCCGTAATTGGGTGTAATAAATCTTGCTGGGCCCGGCGGCCGATCAGAGCTTCGACATTTTCAATAGCATTAATGTACATCCCCGCAGGCAACTCTACAACCACACCCTCGCCCATAATTTGAGCCTGACAAGCAAGTCGCGAATTGGCTTTAGCCGTAGTAATGACTTCCAACGTCCTTTTCTCGCGGCGGTTCATGTCCGACAAGCCTTCCATGCCTTCTTTAATGTAAACATGGCAGGTAGCGCACATTCCCCGCCCCCCGCATTCCTTGAGAACGTCTAAGTCTTTGGAAAGTAAGGCAGACAGGATATTCGATCGGGTTTCGACTGCTATTTCCTCCGCAATTGGATCTAGTTTAATAATTTTAACCATATTGATGTTTGCTCCTGTCAAGTTCAGTATTTAGCAAGTTACGATCAACTTATTCAAAGCGCAAAAAAATTTGGCTAACACTCAAAAAGGTTAAGATGCCTTGACGACAGCATCGGCTTCTGCCTCTCTAACCCCTATGGCATAACCGCACTTCTGTTTTTTTGGTCCTATCGCTGTTTCCTCGGCCCGATTCCCCAGCTTAGCCTTGAAAAGCTAAAACCTTAGAAACTTTCTGGAGGGCATTGAAAAAACTGTAATAGTCGCGATCAACTAAAATAGCAGCCACAGGTAGTTCCAGATCGGGTACAGGCATCCGGCAAGATTGATAGTGATTCCGAAGCTCAAGGATTTTAGTAGGTGCGACTGTGCGATCGCTCTCAAGGAGGCTGAGAATGAACCTGAGATAACATAGGCTGTACCTGGCGATCGATTCAAAAATTTGAATTTTTGTCAGAATTATTTACATATTTTAATACTAGCTCAAGCTTTTTCTATAATTAGACCGATGCAACATTCTAAGTACCGCATTTTAGGGCTAGTCGGACAAGGACAATTTGGTCGAGTCTTTTGTGCCAGCGTTCGAGAAGCTCCCGCCCAGGACTCCCGCCTCACCAGCCAACTGGTTGCTCTCAAAGAACTTAGTCATCAAAAAGCCCCAACTAGCGAATTCTTGCGAGAGCTGTGGTTTCTGATCACCTTGCAGCACCCGAACATCGTTACCTGCCGAGCTCTAGAACACACAGCTACAGGCAGGTACTTGGTTATGGACTACTGCGAGGGAGGAACCCTCCGCAACCTACTCAAACAAGACCGCCCCTTGCGTCTGCTCGAAGGTTTACAGCTAGTCATGGAAGTTTTAGCCGGCTTAGACTACGCCCACCGCCGAGGCGTAGTTCACTGCGACATCAAACCCGAAAATATCCTCCTAACTTTAGGGGCCAAAGGTTGGTCGCCCCGGCTGTCTGACTTTGGCATCGCGCGTCGGCTGCCAGAAATAGGTACCACTCGCCTCCACCAAGAACTTTCTCCCGACGCTACCGTAGGTTCCCCTGCTTACATGGCCCCTGAGCGGTTTTACGGTCTTTTTTCCCCGATGTCAGATATATATGCAGTAGGAATTCTGCTGTTTGAATTGCTAATGGGCTACCGCCCTTTCGGGGGAACCCCCGGAGACTTGAGGTGGGCCCACCTCAATCAACGCTTGCAATTTCCAGACGCCATCCCCGAACCTTTGCAAGCAATAGTCAAAAAATCTTTAGAAAAGCTGCCAGCCCGCCGTTTTGCCAGTGCTTCCCAAATGGCTCAAGCTCTGCGGTTGATCATGTACGACCCCGCTGTCAGGCAATTGGGCGACTGCATTATTCCCTGGGAAAATCCCACAAGTGGTGATAAAAGTCTGAAGTCGGAAACTGACTCTTTGCTGGAAGTTGAAGAGGAAAAAGTATCACAGTCGGCTATTAATTTACTTCGGACTGTGCGCTATTCGCTTTCGCAGCCCAAGCCACTGATACTTCCTGCACCGTTGACCGCTTTAATTGCCACTGAAACCTATCTCTATGCTGCTGTAGGTACAGAGGTCAAGGTTTGGTCTCAGCCGGGAAAACAGCTAGTTACAGGAGAAATGTCTACTTCGATTTCATTAATGGCGGAAATCGTGCGCGGCATTTTACCTGTTTCCAACGGCTGCTGCGTTCTCACTCCCCAAAAACTTTACTGGCTCAATGAGCGATCTTGGGAGCCTCAGTGTTTACTGGATATGGGTTTGAGGCAAGGGCCAGATGCTTTAAAAGCTGCTGTAGACTCTCGCGGCAACTGGTTGACAGTAGCGGTTCCCGGCGAACTGCGTTTTTATTCTTTAGCTGGAAACAGCACGGCGGGCGATCAGAAAAAAGCCCTGAAGCTGATCGCTACTGTGCCGTTACCAGAACACTATTTACCAGAATTAATGTTTTTGGATCGGCGACACGTCTTAGCAGTTTGGCCGGATAACGAACCAAAAAATCCCCAAACTATTTTTAGAGTTTACACTCGCCGCGGCACCCCTGTGGGTTCTGTGCGGTTGTCTGCCAGCGTCGGACAGATCCTATTGACACCTGAGCCTTATACTTTGCTGGGAATTCCCCAAGGTGGTAAAGCGGCGGTGCTGTTGATGAAATTGTGGCCGCTCAAGGTAGCGCGAATTCCCCTGGAAAGTTTGCCCGTGTCTGCTTGTGTGGCTAATTGGGGATGGGTATTGGCAGATGTTGGGGGCCAGATAGAAGTGTTAAACAGTCAAGGGATTCAAGTAGGGAATTTTAGCAGCCCCGCCTCACCGCGGGCGATCGCTCCCTGGGGCAATAGAGGTTTGGTGATTGCTGTCAATACTCAGGAAGAGAGTCACTTGCACTTTTTAGATGTAGATGTTGAGGATACCAACTCGCCCTCGATCATCAAAGGCTGATAACTGGCGTAACTGAAGGAGTTTGGGGGTGTAATTCAGGAGAGTGTATTTGCGGGCGATCGATTCCTGGGAGTTCGATCGGGGTTAGAGTACCGTGTCGTGTCAACTTCGGGATTTTGAATCAGAGGAATCGTTAAGGGCGATCGGCTCAATCTGAGATCCAAACCTCCCTCCGTAAAGTCCAAGAAATGCAGACACCACTTACATATATATGACTCATGCACCAGCCTGCTTCTGTCATCCTAAGCCCATGATGCAGCCTCACACCTTACACTCTAACTTTGCCTAACCTCTACTCCAAGTAAGCCCCATCATGTTGAACCACTGAGTCCTTATACCCATGCGCGGGAAATAGTCCGCCCCAAAGCCGTATTTGGGCCCAAAAAAAGACCCCATAGTTAAAAGAGGAGTCAGCCAGGGGATACCGGAGCAGGCGATAAATGTCGAAACCCTTACTG
>NZ_JAUBUC010000075.1:0-30717 GCF_036705285.1 Microcoleus sp. B4-C1
CTCAAAAAAGCCTTTGAAAAAAAGGAAAAAGAAGCCTGCGGTCTAACTGTACCCAGTTGACCGTCAGGTTAGTTCACCTCCACAATCTGAGTAGCATGATAGCTGCTTTCATTTCGGCAAGGTAGAGGCTTAAAATCTCAAGGGAACTCTTGACTCAAAACGGGCACAAAAAAAGGGGAGAGTGTTGGTAAAGCGGGCGGTTGGAAACCGCTGTCTCAATCACGAATAAGGTGCGGGCTGATGATGGGAAAATTAGCCTCGATTCTTTGTTTTCCAAGTCCGTAGTCGCCAGTTTCTAGCACGACAACCCCTAGCCTGTTGCTCGTTCCCCGTGCCCAGTTTCCTGTTTATTCTAACAACGTGGCTTGTCATTTCGATGGTCTGCTAATTGCCCTCAAGCCTTACTACAAAAGGCTCACACGGAATAGAAATCACAAACTCCGAACCCTGGTCTAAAGAAGAATTCACCACTAATGTACCTCCATGTTTTTCCACCACAATTTGGTGGGCGATCGACAATCCTAATCCGGTTCCTTGACCCACAGGCTTGGTTGTAAATAAGTGGTTAAAGATGTTTTCCTTGACTTCGGGCGACATCCCCACTCCATTATCCTTAATCCGAATCACAACCTGATTGTTGTCTTCGCTCAGAGCAGTTTGAACCGTGATTTGATTAGGTAGGGCTTTAATTTCACTAAAACAGCGCCCCTTATTTGACTCCTCCAGAGCGTCAATGGCATTAGCCAGCACATTCATAAATACCTGGTTTAACTGTCCAGGAAAGCATTTCACTAGGGGCAAGTTACCATACTCTTTCACAATTTCAATGGCAGGGCGGAACTCGCTGGCTTTTAAACGGTGCTTGAGAATTAGCAGAGTGCTTTCAAGTCCATCGTGAATATTGAAAGCAACTGGTCGATCGCTATCTGCTCTGGAAAACGTTCTCAAACTCGTACTGATATTGCGGATGCGCTCGACTCCCTCCTTCATTGAACCAATCAATTTGGGCAAATCTTCTCGCAAATACTCCAAGTCCATATCTTCAATTTCTGCTTCAATTTCTCCTCCCGGATTAGGAAATTTTTCTTGATACAAATCAATCAAATTGAATAAATCCCCCACATATTCTATAGCCGGTTGCAAATTTCCCGCGATAAAGCCTACGGGATTGTTAATTTCGTGGGCTACCCCTGCGACTAAATTTCCCAGAGCCGACATTTTCTCACCCTGTACCAATTGCAACTGCATCTGTTTGAGATCGTGGATAGACTGTTCTAGTTTTTGGGCATATTCCTGGGATTGTTGATACAGTCTGGCGTTTTGTAAGGAAATTGCTGCTTGGGAGCACAGGATGTTGAGGATGGCGACGCGATCGCCCGTGAATACCCCAGTCGCTAAATTATTTTCCAAATACAAAATCCCCATCATTTTCCCTCGCTCGCTGATCGGAGTGCAAAGCACGCTCTGAGGTTGGTGGTGGACTATGTAGGGGTCAGATGCAAATCTTGGTTGATTGCTAGCATCATCAAAAATCAGGGTTTCTTTTGTACGTTTGACGTAGTTGATCAGGGTGAGAGGAATTACTTCGCTCTCCTCAACCGGCATTGATTGCAGAAGGCAGTCTTGGCGGTTGGTGCAGTGGACGTTTATCCTCCAGTTTCCCTCTTCATTCAAAATTAATGCTCCGGTTTGTGCTCCGGCATTCTTTACCACCACTTGCATGAGGGTAGTGAGCAATTGATCGAGTTTAATTTCGCTCGATAGAGCTTGAGAAGCTTTGATTACTGTCGGCAAATCTACTAAGCCCCAACTGCTGGTGCTACCGATAATTGTTCTATTCGTGTTAGATAGGGATGATTCACTATGGGTCGATGTGTGAATTGTTTCGCTCGGATTCTGGCGAGTTCGCTCCTGTTGCAGGATCACAGCAAGCAATTGGGGATAACGCTGTTCTAAATGGTCAATCTTTACTTTTGCTCCCCAACGAGCGTAAGCATAGTAAGCATCAATTAAATAAGGTTTTGCCAGTTTTTCTTTACCCCATTCTAAATAGAATTTAGCAGCGAGTTCGTGAGCTAGAGCTTCCTCGTTGAGGTATTCGTTTTCTTTGGCGAGGGCGATCGCCTTGTCGTACATCTCAAGCGCTTCTATTTTTTGGTTTAAAACCCGATGCCGTTCTGCCTCTACTAGATAGAATTTATGCAGATGATTCATGGGGGCATGATGCGCCCATTTCTGGATTTTTTCTTGATTAGCTTGTACTCTGTCAAGAACTTCCTGTTGCTCAGACTCTGGAGTGTCAGAATACACCGCCAACCTCACTAGAGAATCGTAGAAATAGAAGATGGCAACAGTTATCTGCCCTGAAGCTGCGCTCAAATAACTTTCTATTTCAGCGATATTTTTAAAGGCTGCCGGGTAATTTTCAAACAGATAAGAAAGCACAAGTTTGTGCAAGTATAAGTAATGAATTCCCAGGTAGTTATTGGTTCGATGATACAGTTGCAACATTGTCTCTTCGTCGTAGGCTTCTCCCTTTAAATGGCATGGGTCTTGCGCTCTTCCTATCAAGTTCAAAACGGCTTGCCAACAAATTTTTAGATAAGAAAGTGCTGCTTCCTGGTGAATTTTACTAACGGCATCTGCGTAGCTTGCTATCTCTCGTTCGAGTTGCGTTAGTTGCTTGCCAATAAAATACGAATAATAACTGTATTCATAGATAGCATAGCCAGCAAATTCTAACTCTCCAGTTTCCAGCCCACAAAAATAATCTGACAGCAAAGGTTCTAAGGTGTTTCTGAGGTGTTCTTTCCAGGGTTGAATACCAGAATGCACCATTGCGGATGTCTTCGCTTGGATTTCTTTGGCATTTAATTTTGACACTAGACGTACAGCAAGTTCACCTAATTGATAGCCCCGCTCAATATCTCCCATCCCACAGAGAAGAAAACTATATATGGCAAAAGCATAGGGAGACAAAGAAGCATTGCCATATTGGACAGATAAATTGACCTGTTTGCAAACTACCAAAGGCACCAGTGGTGGCAGCGCTATGTAGGCAGGAGAAAATAGGCTTGAGAGAATCGTTATAGTTGCTAGTTGTTGAGGATCTGTCATCAGAGGAAGATCAATTAAGTCCTCAGTTCCCTTTCCGCTCAAAATTGACGCGGTTTCTCCTAGTGCCTGTCCAATATCAGAGAAATTTGGCTCGGAGGGAAACTCTACCCCCAACTGCTGTAAGACTGGCAACCCTGTATTCAGGGCTTCCTGTAGCTTATTTTGCGCCATATAAGCTTCTATCTGTACTTCATATACCTTCACTTTGTCCAGTAGCATTTTGGCGCAGCTTTCCACGAGTGATGCTAATGTCTCCATCCGGTCAAAGTCACCGCTTAGATATGCCGCTTCTGCTGCTTCGGTATGCAGCGCTAATGTTAGTTCGTATTGATTGTCCCAACTATTTACTGCCAGTAATTCTGTGCCAATATTTAAATATTCAACCGCAGCAGAATAGGCAGTAGCAGCTTTAGCTTTCTTTCCGGCAACCAGATTTAACCGTGCTAATTCCTCCCTATCTAGCTCGTGGGTAATTAGATTTACTCCCACATTCAAGTGGTTGACAATATCAAACATTCTTTCTTCTCGATCGGCTTCGGGCGTATTCTTTAACAGCAGTTGACCGATTTTTAAGTGAGTAGAGCGCTTGTGGTTTTCAGGAATGAGGGAATAGGCTGCTTGTTGGACGCGATCGTGGAAAAATTTGTATTTAACTAATTGGTCATTGTTAACTGGCAATTGCTCGGATTCTTCTCCAGTGATTGATTTTGATAAACTGTTACCACATTCTTGATAAAATTTATAAACATCGCTAACTGGTAAAATTAACCCTTCTTGCAATGCTTTCCACAAAGCTGTTGCTGTTTCTGTTGGTGAATTCTCATCAACAATTGCTAATGTAGCCAAATCGAACTGATTGCCAATACAAGCAGCTAACTTTAAAACTTCCTGTGTCCGGGCTGGCAATTTTCGCAACTGAAGTGCCATGAATTCTAGCACATCATTCGTTAGAGCCAAGGTTCGGACTCTAGCAATATCGCACTGCCAATACCGAGCTTCAAAATTAAATTCAATTATCCCATCTTCATGCAAAGATTTGAGGAATTGTGTGCTAAAAAATGGGTTGCCTTGGGTTTTCTGATAAACGAGTTCTGTCAAAGGCTGAGCCAACGCTGTAGAACAAGCTAAGGTATCGGCAATCAGACAATTCAAATGGAAGCGCTCAAGCGGATCTAGAGTAATGGTGTTTACCGTAGCTCCGGTTGTTTGAATGTCGGCTAATGTCACCATCAAAGGGTGTGCAGGAAAAACTTCGTTATCTCGATACGCTCCAATTAAAAAGAGATAGCGCCGATCGCGATCGCTCGTCAGGAGTTGAATCAACTTCAATGAGGCTGAGTCTACCCATTGCAAGTCGTCTAAGAAAATAACGAGGGGATGTTCTTTAGTGGTGAAGATAGAGATGAAGTTCTCGAATAACCGATTGAAGCGATTTTGGGCCGCACTGGCCACGAGTTCTGGTGCCGGGGGTGGCGAGCCAATAATCCGCTCTAGTTCGGGAATTACCTCAACGATTACCTGAGCATTTTCGCCCAATGCTGCCAGGATTTGAGTCTTCCACTCCTCAACTTTAGCATCGCTTTCCGAGAGCAATTGTCCCATTAAATCGCGAAAAGCTTGTACAAAAGCTGAGAAGGGCTGGCTGCGCGCAAATTGGTCGAATTTGCCTTTGATGAAGTAGCCACGCTGTCTCACAATTGGTTTGTGAACTTCGTTGACAACAGCGGTTTTACCAATGCCGGAGAAACCGGCAACGAGCATCATTTCGGTGCTGCCGGCACTCACGCGCTCGAAGGCCGATAGCAGGGAGAATACTTCGGTTTCTCTACCGTATAATTTTTCTGGGATGATGAAGCGATCGCACAAATCTCGCTCCCCTATTTTAAAGTTAGTTAACCTCCCAGTCTCTTTCCACTGGAATAAACACGTTTCCAAATCAAACTTGAGTCCTAGGGCGCTTTGATAGCGAGCTTCAGCATTCTTCGCCATCAGTTTGCTGACAATCTCCGACAGCACCAATGGAACGCTCTGGTTTAAACTTGAGGCTGGGAGGGGCTGTTTGGCGAGGTGGCAGTGTACCAAATCCATTGGATCGTCTGTTTGGAATGGTAACTTTCCTGTTAGTAATTCGTAGAATGTGACTCCCAGCGAGTAGAAATCTGTGCGGTAATCAATGCCTCGGTTCATCCGCCCAGTTTGTTCGGGAGATATGTAAGGTAAGGTGCCTTCAAGCACGTTGGGATTTTGAATTTCTTGGGTTTCGCGAGGCAGTAGGGAAGCGATGCTGAAGTCAATCAGCTTGACTTGTTTGCTGGTGGGGTTAATCAGAATGTTGGCAGGTTTGAGGTCTTTATGGATGACGTGGTGGCGATAAAGTCCGTCGAGGGAGTTGGCAATTTGAATCGCAATAGGCAGAAACTCGCTAACGGGCAAGCCTTCTAGGGGTTCGTTGCTCTCGGATGCTAGACGAGCGAGGTAGCTACATAAGGAAATTCCCCCAAAGTCTTCCATCACCAGAGCATAGTGGTTATGGTATGTCTCCAGGCTGTATGCCTTAACACTGCCAGGGATCTCTAAGTTTTTAGCAATGACGTATTGGTTGCGGAAGTGAACCAGTTCGTTGAAGCGGGGAAAGTCATTTCGCAGCAGCTTGATCACTACGGGCTGCTGATCAGAAGACCGACAGCCGCGATAAACTAGAGTTCGATTGCCTGCGTATATTTGCTCGTTAATGTGATACCCTAGAACAAGATTTTTTATGCTAGCCATATCTACGTATTCCTACTGCTTCTGTGAAGTCTGAAGCTTCTTATAGTTACTATCTATTATTGTCCCTCTATCTGCAGTGCTATTCATTAATTACATTTTTCTTAACATATTTTGAACAAGCATTACTGAAAGAGGGATTTTAAAAACCCGACTTAATATTTTATGTAAGAGCTGTTGATACTTCAGTTGAGACTAAGTAGAAAATGACTTAGCTAAGGCTTATTGAACGATCGCAGTTCATGGAAGAGGAACTTAAGACGCTAATCAGGTACTTAAGAGTATTTTTGAAACCGCTACTTGAAGGAGATCCGCTTCAAGCATCTAATATCTAGTTTAGATCATAGTTTAATCTCATGAGTAGAATGTGGCAGGGCCTGGATTTAAAGCCGGAAGCAGAGAAAATCGAGTTTGTTCGCCAGATTGCGGATCTGTTGGGATTCGCCCGATCGCAATCTGAATTATGTGCCGAGATGCCACAACAAGTTGCCCCCTCTGAGAAGTGAATCAGGCATTAAATGCCAAAGTTCAGAAGCGGACAATGAAACTAGCCTCAGTCAATCAGGCACTGCAATCAGGGATGAGGGTTCGTTAGCGATCGAAAGCGGGCTTTGGCAATTGAGACAGCGCCACAGGCTGTCGGCTAAGTTTTTTTTACAAGTTTTTTACTTATATCGTTACGCCAACGGACGATCGCCCGGAAACTTTCCGATCGCGGTTTTCATTTCGGTGAGCTAAAAAACCCGGTTTCTGAGCGTCGTAGTGCGTCCCTGTCGGGGCAGAAACCTCTCATCAAGAGGGTTTCTGAGCTTTTGCGTATCATCCTGTCTCTTTTTGCGGAACAGAAATCCTGCTGGTTCTGGAAAGACGTAAACTTGAGGCTCGATCGACCTATAATAATGAGAATTGTTATCATTCGCAAATTAGCAATTCTCATGCAAGCGAACTCAGAAGCCACGCCGCCCCAAATTGATTTAGCTTTAATCGGCGCTGGGCCCCACGCCCTGACTCTTACTGCACACATATTAAAAAAACGCAAGAGCCTCCGGGATAAACTTTTAGCATTCGATCCGAGCGGCGAATGGCTGACTCAGTGGCGGAGGCAATTTGCAGCTTTAGAAATTGGGCATTTACGATCGCCCGCAGTGCACCACCCCGATCCCAACCCTTACGAATTGCGGAGGTTTGCCGAAAATCGCTCCTCGGAATTGTTTCCCCCCTACGATTTGCCCGGAAGTCGGTTATTTGAGGAATTTTGCGGCGACACAATTAAACGGTGGGAATTGGGCGATCGAGTTATCAAAGCAAAAGTAACCCGCATTCAGCCGAAATCCGGCCGTTTCCACCTGTGGTTTGAAGACGGAAAAAGTGCGATCGCCCGCCGAGTAATCGTCGCCGCCGGCAGTGGAAAACCGCATTTACCAGCGTGGGCAAATCAAATTCAAACACAGCATCCCCCCGAAAGAATTCGCCACTCCCATCAAGTAGATTTGCGAAATTTGCAATTGCACGGAGAACAAATATTAATTGTCGGCGGCGGACTAACCAGCGGACATTTAGCAGTAGGAGCAATTGCCAGAGGAGCCAAAGTCCTGTTAATGACTAGGCGTTATTTCCAAGAAAAACTATTTGATGCCGAACCCGGTTGGTTGGGGCCAAAATACCTCAAAGGATTCGCCGCCGAACCAGATTGCCATTCGCGTTGGGAAACCATTCAACAAGCCCGCAACGGTGGCTCGATGACACCGGAAATTATGACACAGTTGCGGAGGCTCTCCCACAGCGAACAACTGACATTTCACGAACAGTGCGAAGTTGTTGGCGTGCGGTGGGAAAATAACAGATGGACTGTTGATTGCAGCGGTGGGGAGACGTTATTTGTCGATCGAATTTGGCTAGCAACCGGCACCAAACTAGACATTGCAGCCGAACCAATGTTCAAAGAAATGCTAGAAACGCATCCCATTGAAATAGTTAAAGGTTTGCCAGTCTTAGACAAACACCTACGTTGGCCCGGATGCGAATTATTTTTGACTGGTGGTTTAGCCGCGCTGCAAGTGGGGCCAGTTGCCAGAAACCTTTCTGGGGCGAGAATGGCGTGCGATCGCATTGTACCGGCGATCGTCAAATCCAGCATTGCACTCTCGCCCGCAATAATTAGTTAGCAGTCATTAGTTCTCAGTGAGTAGTCATCAGTTATTAGTTAAGTTGTGGTACATTTAAATTACATATTTCCCTCGACCTGGGAGCAACGGTCAACACCTTGTTATATTATTTATTGACACACAATTTTAGGGCAGAGTGAGTTGATTAGCAAATTACTTTTTAATTGTGCGCTAAGCATATAAATTTCAAAAAATCCTACTACAAACATTGGATTTCTTTACTGATTCCAATACCTGCGCCAGTGAAACAAATTCTCCCATAAATTCCGCGAAAAAGTATTTCTGCCCAAGCGCTGCGACTCCCAAACAGCAGCAGTTTGACCGCTAATTTCCGAAAAACTAGACCAAATATAAGGAAGTTGGGCGATCGCCTCAACCTTCATCCCGTGACGCACAGCCAAAGCGATCGTGTGAATCAACTCAGCAGCTTGCGGCCCCACAATGCTCGCTCCCAAAATCTCCCCGTTGCGACGCCCGACAATCTTACAAAAACCCGTTGTATCCCCGGACATTTGAGCTCTTTCAACATTCTTGAAATATTCCCGACAAACAATGAGATCGTCTCCAAAACGACGCCTTGCTTGCGCTTCAGTCAAGCCAACCCTTGCCAACTGCGGGTCAGAAAAAATCGCCCAAGGAATCCCGCGATAATCTATTTGAAACATAGGCAAAAACAAAGCATTTTTCACAGCAACCGCAGCTTCGTAATTAGCGATGTGAGGGAACGGATAACCCCCAGCAACATCGCCGATCGCGTAAATGCGATGATTAGTTGTTTGCAGCTTTTCATTTAAAATCACCCCCCGATAGCTGAATTTAACCTTAGCCGCTTCGAGATTTAACGATGAAAAATTGTGCCCTCTACCTGCAGCCAGAAAAATCTCCTCAGCTTCGATCGCCCTTGGCCCAGCTTGAATCCACTTTTTACCATCAATCACCCTAGCTTGAGTCACCTCAGTAGCAGTCAGAATCCGCACTCCCTCAGCTTCCATTCCAGCTTGCACCAAACCAGCAGCCTCCCGGTCTTCTTTAGCCAAAATGTGCGAACTTTTCACCACCAAAGTGACAGCAACCCCCAAGCGAGCAAAAGTTTGAGCCACTTCGACACCGCTGGGATCTGCGCCGATTACAGCCAAACTTTTAGGCAACTGGGGAAGTTTTGCTAATTCCCCAACAGTTTCCGAAGTAAAAAAGCCAGCAGACGAAAGTCCTTCAATATTGGGAATCGCCGGCAGAGTTGGACAAGCTAGCAAATAACAGAGCGATCGCAATTTTCGCCCGCCCACAACAAAAGCCAAATCCGGTTTCGCAACAAACTCGCCGTTGCCAAAAATAACATCAACCCCGCGAGTAGCCAAAAGGCCGAGAGAATCAATTTCTGACAAATTAGAAACAACATCATCTGCCCACTTTAGAACCCCGTCAAAGCGCAATTTGAGCGGCATAGAGGAATTCGCGACTTCCCAGCGAACTCCCAACTGCTGGCGGCTGATCTGCTGAGCAAAACGAGCAGCCTCCCTCAAAGTTTGGCTGTATCTCAAACCAAGGTCGATCGACTCTTTCCCCCCACTCGGCAAATCTTGGGAATTACTTAGCGGTTCCACCAAAGCAACGCGGGCCGGGAAATTAGTTGCAGTCAAAGCAGCATAACGTCCGGCCGGAGTTCCACCAATAATCACTAAATCATAGTCAAGCATAAATAAAGAAGTCAATCGATTTTAGATTTTAGATTTTAGATTTTAGATTTTAGAATTGAAGCATTGACCACGGATAAATACGTTCGGCAAGTTTCATCTGATACAGGTTTTTTATTTCGGGACGGATGAATCACGTGGCGGGTATCCTGGATGCGGGAATTGTCAGTAGTCATTAGTCATTAGTCAGTAGTCATTAGTCATTAGTTAGTAGTTTAGGGCGATCGGCGCGCGGGGTCAGAAACCCGGTTTCTGCCTAGATACTTCGCTGCAAAATCCAAGATTTATCAGAGAAACCGGGTTTCTTGGGTAGGTGCGCTCGAACGACCAATAAAATCGGTTTATCAACGGACAACTGACTACTGACTACTGACTAATGACTTCTTTAAGTCCAGCAATCAACCGCAGATTGTCCGCCCTTGAGCGCACAGCCACCCGAAAAAACCGATCGCCCAACTCAGGAAAACTCAAACAATCCCGAATCAAAATCCGGTGTCGTTCCAACAGACTTTTTTGAATCGAAGAAACCGACATCGACGACTCAACCAACAAGAAATTAGCCGCCCCGGCAATTGGCTGCAAACCCGGCAAATTAGCCAAACCCTCAAATAGCTCTCGGCGAGCAACAGGCAGCCAATCCCAAGTTTGCTGCTCAAAAGCCGCATCTCGAACCACAGCAGCAGCAGCAGCAGCAGCCAAAGCATTCACAGGCCAAGGATCGCGCAGTAACTGCCAGCGGCGCAGAATATCGGGATGGGCGATCGCGCAGCCCAACCGCAGTCCCGGCAGAGAATAGAATTTAGTGAGCGATCGTAAAATCACCAAATTCGGAAACTCCTCAACAGCATCGATCAAAGTTTCCTGCTCAGAAGGCGGTAGAAAGTCCATAAAGGCCTCATCCACCACCACCATACCTAACTGCTTCACATAAGGCAAAATCGCCTCCCTAGCAAACAGCAAACCCGTAGGATTGTGGGGGTTGTTCAGTAGCAAACCTCGTCGAGAGGGGGCATCGAGAGCAAAAGGAACTGGGATACGAAAAGAAGGGGAGACAAGGGAACCGTTAGAAACCGACAAATCATCCGTTACTAACCGGCTTCCTGCCCCAACGTCCAACAATTTCAGATCCAACTCAGATGTTGCACCATTTTCAATTACTTGTTTAGGAACAGGCAAGATGCCTGTTCCACCAGAAAATTCCTCTCTTGTGGAATGGGCATCTTGCCCATTCTTGACAATGGTGCAAGATTTAAGATCCAAAGGGCATTTGAGCACCTGCGCGCCGAAAGCCGAAAGAGCCCGCGAGTAATCGCCAAAAGCCGGAGTCACCAAATAAGTCGCCTCCAGCTTCGACAAATCCCAAGCCGCCCAAGTCAACAATTCCGCCGAACCATTCCCCGGCAAAATCCAATCCCGGTCAACATTCAAAGCCTCCCCCAAAGCAGTCCTGAGCTCCCCATAATCTGGGTCTGGGTAAGCCGTCAGACTGCTCAAGTGTGATTGAATTGCAGCCAGTGCCGACTCAGGAGGGCCCAAAGGACTGATACTCGCAGAAAAATCGACAATAGCAGAGGCAGGGCAGCCTGCCAGTGCGGCTGCCCAAGCTAAATTCCCACCGTGTAAAGGTCTAATCAAGACTCAGTTTGCCAGCTATTCTGCGTTTTTCGGCGGTGCAACTCTGTCCTTAAACAACTTCCCTGCGGAAAATGCAGGAACTCTGGTTGCCGGGATTTCCATCTTGTCTCCAGTTTTGGGATTGCGACCCTCGCGGGCCTTGCGTTCCCGCGACTCAAACGAGCCAAAACCGACCAGCGTCACCTTGTCGCCATCGGAGACAGCTTCCATGATTGCTTCCAGGGCCGCACTCAAAACAGCATCTGCCTGTTTTTTCGTCACGCTAGCCTTTTCCGCCACTGCATCAACCAATTCACCTTTGTTCATTGCGAAGTCCTTCTCGATTTGCAAAATTACGTTAAACAGAGTTAGTTCAACTATTAGCTGTGAGTTATCAACTGGATTGAGGTGTGGATTGGGAGGTTTGGGTGGTTCCCGATTGCTCCCGTCCGCTTCCCCGAATCACAACTCCTGCTGAATACCAATTACCCTAGGGTAATTGGTCAGAAAAGGAATTTTTGTTTCTAACTGCTGAAAACCCCACAGCATCTAATTTTCACTGCATTATTCTAAAGTCTTGCCGACCGTTATGGATCGGTGGAACCTTTAATTTATATGGAACTGGCTAATTTTTGTAATTAATCCCAAAATTTAGGTAAAAAAATACCACCTTGGAGACAAGATTTCTCGCCTCGGTGGATTTGCAATCTCAAAAAAATAGAAATAGAAGGAATAAAATGTAATTTGTCAAGGGCTAAAGGAAAAGTTTTTTCCTTCTTCCTTGTTTCTTTCCTCTTTCTTTTCCCCGTGGGGCAGGGCTGTTTCATTCTCCCGAAACCCGCCAGGGACTGAAGTCCCTGTCTCATAGCTGAAGTCGTCTGAAGACGACTGAAAGAGTGATTTATAGTCGTCTTGCAGAGGACTAATTAGTTCTTTAGTCCTCTTTTAGAGGACTTTCGCTTTGAGGCAGGGGTTTCAACCCCTGTCGGACTGTCGGACTGTCGGACTGTCGGACTCAGGGGAAAGAGCGTGGAAAGTTGACACCCATGTCTTCTTCCTTCGTTCCTACTGTCTCGGCTGGACTGGCTGACTGCGCTGCAACAGTTGGCGCGCGTCGGGACTGATGCTGTTTTGGTAGCCAAAGTTCGATCGATCGCTATCATCCAAAATCTGCGGAGTCAGCAATACAATCACTTCCGCCCGCTGGTTGGTCTTATCAGTGCTCCTGAACAGCGAACCAATTATCGGCAAATCTCCTAAAATCGGAATCTTCCTCGCTGTAACCCGGTCTTGGTCGCGGATAATCCCCGATAAAATCAAAGTCTGACCGTCCCGCAGGCGAATTAGCCCCGACTGCAAAGAGCGCCGAGCCAGCAGGGTGATAGTGTTATTTTCTCCTGCGCCAGTGCTCAGGGGTCTGTCCGGGCCGATCGCACTGACGATTGGGTTGACTCGCAGAGAGACAAAACCGTTATCGTCGATGCGATCGATCGCCACTCCCAACTGCAAACCGGCCTGACCTTTTTCTGCCGTCACCGTTCTGGTAGTTTGACCTTCTGTTGTCTGCGATTCCGATCGAATGTTAGTAACCACTTCTTCGGTGATATCCACATTCGCCGTTTCCCCTTCTTGGACAACTAAAGTCGGATCAGTCAGGATTTTGGCATTCTGGCTAGTAATACTTGCTTGCAGGTTAGACAGAAAACGTCTTGGATATTGGAACAGCGGGAACAGGCCGAAGTCTGCACTTCCTGAGCCTGTCGTCGATCCAGGAATGTAATCTGTAATTCCAACTCGCCTGGGGTCATTAGTAACTGGGGCTGTCGGCTGGAGGAACACACCTTTGCTGGGGACTTGGAAACCTGGGAGAGCTTGACCTGTAAATGGCACGATACGCCGGCCGTTCGCATCGTAGAAAGGCGTGTCCCTGAATTCTGTGGGAATGTCTCGGTTCTCAATAATCGGCCGATTAGCTATGCCACTAGTTACAGTCGTCCGATCGGGCGGATTGATGCCGCCAAAATTGACGATCGCCGCCCCGCCGTCATTGACAAAGAAACTGTCATTAATCCCGAAAGAGAAGCTGGTGTTACTGACGTTGTTTCCCGACAAGTTGATATCGATCACCTTGACGTTGACAGCTACTTGACGGCGACGCAAATCTAGCTGTGTCAAGAAAGCCACAGCCATGTCCACTTTGCGCGGATCGCCCACCAAAGTGATGGAATTGAGCCGAGAATCCGCCAGCACCGACAGTCCCCTCAGCAATAGCGGCCCCGTGCCTTCCCTAGCGCCGATCGCCTTAATGTCGGGTTCCCGAATTTCCACATCCCGCGCAGCATTTCCCTGGCCCACGCTTTGAATAGTCACCCGAGTAATCGGCAGTTGAGTTTCCGCGCCTTGAGCACTCAAAAAGTTAGCTGCATCCGTAGACCGAACTTGATTGAGCCGCAAAGTCCGAATGATAATATTGCGCGAGTCGATCGGCAAGCTCGTCCCTACAAAAATCGTCCGCCCCTGGCGGTTAGCTTGCAGTCCGCTGAGCCGCAGCACGTAATTAAAGACATCTTGCACCGACTCATTTTCGATGTCCAAAGAAATCTTCGGCCCTTCATCTGACCCCGATACTCCTGGCTGACCAGGCACTGCGGGCTGGCCCGGTTGAGCAGGGGCCCCGCCGCCTGTAAAAGCAATGTTCAAGCCAGCAGCGCGGGCCAGCAGAGCCAAAACGTCTCGGACTGGGGCATCCCGCAGCACCAAGCGGGGGATGCGTTCTCCCGAACTCAGTTCAATATTTCCCACGCCGGGGGCGATGTTAGACACCGCGATATCTCCCAAGGGCGGAGCCACTGCCCGCGGCTGGAAAGGCGCAGCCTGATTGCTTTGGGATTGTATTTCGCTGGGGAGGGGCGGGCGATCGTTTCTGGTAACAGTAACTTCGGGATTTGGCAGCAGCACGCCTGGGTTTTGCGAGGTGCGGACTTGGGGAGCCGGCGGGGGAGCTGTTTGGCTCAGCGGCAGTCCCGGAGGGGGCGGGGGTGGAGTTTGGGCAGACTGTGCTGTGCCACCCTGTCCGGCAACGCTAAGGACGATGCTTTGGCCTTGTCCCGGAACAATTTGTCCGTTGGGAACTCCGTTGGTGCCGGCTACCACAACGCGGATGCTGTTAGCCTCTACCTGGCTGATTTCTACTGAAGAAATTCCCGGAGCTGGGTTATCTTGACGGAAGCTGTTGCCTTGTGGTAAGCGGAGCTGGGTGTTGATAATTGTGGCTTGGTAAGTATTGCCGTTATTGATGGCGAAAACTTGCGGGCGATCGCCCTTTTCTGTAGCCAGAACAATATTTACGCCATTATTACCTTGACTTACTTGCACTCCTGTTACCTGAGTCGGCAATGCCAAGACTGGGGCTTGGGCGATCAGAACTCCTGCAACGCTGCATAAGAGTCCTCCACTTAACCGTAGATGCTGTTTCACGTTCTCTCCTCCACTACAATTTGTTATTTGTTGTTCGCAGTCTTTTGTCGCTAGCTGCTAAACTGACTAAAATATTCTCGCTTCGAGCCTTTTTAAAGGAAGAAGTTATGCCCTTTTCGATGTTTAATTTTCGATTGGGAATAACAGATGACATAAGGGTTAGAAGCTATCCTACAGCAATCCTCGCATCATTTGTTGATTTCTTACTCCCTCCCCTTACAAATGGGAGGTTTGGGGTAGGGTAAAAAAAATACGACTCCTGCAAGGATTGCTATACAGTTCCATTACTTTTTGAAACTGGTATTAGAAGAAATTAGATTTTAGAGCCAATTTTTGATTGCCATCTAAAAAATATTTTTCTGACCTTCATACTTTTTTGACTTCTACCTTCAATCTTTCCATTTCAAACTTCTGCCTTCTGACTTCTTGTGAAATAGCGAGTTGGGAACAATAGCTAATATCTGCCAAATAATAGCTACTTAGCACCAGGACTCGGAGCCGGAGTTGGCGGTTTTTCTTCTTGCTTTAGCGGCAGCAGCGCGTGCAAGTCAAAAGCAGTTTTAATTTTAGTTGGCGGTTGCTCCACAGGAACTATTTTCCCTTTCAAAAAATCAACTTCAATTGGCTGATTTGATGCTAGCAATTCAGATTTCAAATTCCTAACTACCAACAGCGACTGCATCAACTCCAAGTTACGCATAAAATTGCGGGTTTGATCAAAAGTGCCTTCAAACTCTACCTTAAATTTTTTGCGTCTGAGCTTGCCAGCCAGGGACGCCCCGAAGGAGCTATCGGCCAGAATATCAGGGTCTGGAGCTCCCGGCGTGGCGGTTGCTGTTGCTGGCGGCATATCCGGCTCAAATTTGGTAATTTTAGCCTTGAGGTCATCTCCTTGCACGCCGGCGTTGATTCTATTAACGAGTTGGGTCATGTCAAGCAAAAGCGTGTTGGCGCTGGCGTCGCTGGCAAACATGGCCGTGACGTTGGCCCGGCGCTGTTTTGCTTCTTCTTGCTTGGCTTCTGCTTCTGCCTTTTTTTGAATTTGAGTTTGCAATTGCACTTGCGTTTGCTTGCTTTCGCTAAGTTTTTGCTTGAATTCGCCGCTTTTTTGGAATTCGGGAAGTACGAACTGGTAGCCGAGGCCGCCAGCAATCAGGAGCCCGAGAACCGCGATGCCGATTGCTTGGACTTGGGGTGTCAGCTTAATGCCGAATATTTCCTTAGCCCCTGTATCTTCTGCTTGTCCGCTAGAAATAAACTCTGCTGTCATGGTTTTTTCACTTCTCCTTTTTGTGGTTCTAGCACTCCTTTTTCTTGAAGTGTTTCTATCCGTATTGCGAGCCCGTCTGCTTGCTTGCTTCGCAGCTCGGGGAGCAACTCGGAGGCACCCGTCGGGCTGAGCGTCGTTTCAATTTTATATTCCACCACTGGTCGCAGTTTGGGAAGTTCTGCTGGTGCTGCGTTTTGGTTACGCACTTGTAATTGTGCGGGGTTGTTTTTTAATGTGGCCGCTATCAGTTTGGTATCGGTGTTAAGGAAGAAGGGAGAGCGCTGGACTAGCAACATAAAGTCGTTAACTTGAGCAAAGGTACTGGCTATCCCTGAAATTTGCACTTTTGATGCCTGCTGCGGGACGACGGGGACGGGAGGTGCTGCCGGGGCGGGGCTGGCTGCTGGAGACGGACTCGCCCCCGGGGAAGCAGCGGGAGTTGGTGGGGGAGGAGGAGGAGGTGCTGCAACGGGGGAGGGACTTGGGTCGATTTGCTCGATTTTGCCAATTTGCACTCCGGCCGGAGTACGGGCACTGAGGTCTTGCAGCATCGCCGACCAAGGTTTAATTTGGTCGAATACTCCAGCTAATGCTTTGTATTCGGCGGTAACTTGGTCGGTTTCGGCGTTGATGGCTTTGATGGTGTTGGCTTGAGTGTTTAACAGGGCCAGTTCTGTGTCGATGGTTGCTTGTTGTGCGGCCAAGTCGGTATTTTCCTTAGTCGCCCACCACCAGGCGCCCATGACTGCGGCGTTGATGCCAAAGGCAAACAGCACTGCCCCATATATGGGCAGTTGGTCTTTGGCTCCACCGGAACTTTTTTTAGCTGGGCTTTTGGTTGCAACGGGTTTGTAGTCGGGACGGTCGTTGAGAAAATTAATATCTAGGCTGTACATGGCTTCACTCGATTTTATAGCAGAAGGAAGAAGGCAGAAGGCACAATGTAGAAGGTAGAAGGCACAATGTAGAAGGCACAGTGTAGAAGGTAGAAGGTAGAAGGCAGAAGGCAGAAGGTAGAAGGTAGAAGGAAAAAGTGATCTACCGCTAATGTTTCAGCAATTAAGAAGGTACTAACAGTCTTGGCTGTTGCTATAGATTTAAATTAGAAATTTTAGATTTTAGACAGAACCCAAGATTGCTGGTACAAGTGAAGGATTTATTTAGGGAAGAAAGAAACAACTTTCTGCCTTTTACTGAAGGAAGGGGCTGCTTCTACCTCAGATATATTCTACCTTTTACCTTCTACCTTCTACCTTCTATCTTCTACCTCCAATATTCTACCTTCTGCTTTCTGCCTTCTTCTTTTGGAAGGGGTTTTTACCTCAAATTCTCAAATCGGTTTTTCTCTCATCTAAAACTGTTAGGTCACATAACCTCCCTTAGTCCTAAACCTAGGGCGACTCCTAAACCTGCTCGCTGTTCTGGGGTAATTTCTTGGCTGATTTCGACTCCTAGGGTTTCGATGGGATCGACTTGAGATGCGGGCAAGCTTAATCTTTGCATAAAAAATTCGTCTAGTTTGCCGATCGCAGCTCCCGGACCCGCTAGCAGTAGTTGCGCTACTTCGAGTTCTTCGCTCTGGTTGAGGTAAAAGTCTACTGAGCGGCGCAGTTCGTCTGCTAGTTCTCCCAATACTTTAATCATCGCATTTGTTCCCGGATTGGCGTCTCCCGATGCGCCCATTGTATCTGTGACTGGCAGGGTCATGCCTTGCAGTTCGCTGGTGTCTCTGGTTGGTGGCAGGTTCATGGCTTGGTTGAGGGCGGTCTGGATTTGGTAGGTGCCGATCGGGATGGTACGGTTGAACTGAGGTATGCCGTCCACTACTATAGCTAACTCGGTGCTGTCAAATTCTATGGCGGTGAGAACTGCTGCTTCTTGGGAGGAAAATTGTTGCAGTTGTTCTTTGAGGGTGCGGATTAGGGCAAAACTGGTTACTTCTAATACGTCTATAATCAATCCGGCTTCTTTGAATGTTTCGATGTATGTGTCGGTAACTTCTCTGCGGGTTGCTACTAAGACGACTTGCACTTTTTCTACTCCGTCGTCATCTACAAAAAGGCCTATTTTTTGATAGTCTACGTCGGCGTCTTCTCTAGGAAATGGCAAGTACAGTCCTGCTTCTGCGTTCATGTAATCCCGCAGTTCTTCTTCGTTGAGTTCTGCGGGAACTGGGATGAGGCGGATGACTGCTTCGCGGCCTGGAATGGCTGTGGCTACTCGCTTGGCTTTGATTTTGTTGTCCGTGAGGACGGTACGTATTAGTTCTGCCATTCCCGGCGGATCGACTATTTGTCCTTCTTGTACATAGTCTTCTGGAACTTCTATTGAGGCTAGGATGCCTAATTTTAATGCCTGAGCTTTCTTTTCAAGCTGAATGATGTTGATGCGGTCTGGGGCTATTTCGATCCCGATTCCTGGCTGGCGTTGGGAAAGTAGACCTTTGAAAAAGTTAACCATGTGATTGGGTCGCCGATAATTGCTATTTTTTTCTTTTGTAGTTGGCCAGCCTGATTCAGCGCGCAGGCGTGTTGGAGGGTTGGTTTCCAACTGCAGCCAGAGTGCTGTAATCTCGGTATCCCGCCTTCTTCTGCACAGCTCAGTCTGTGTTGCGCGATCGCTAGTTCCGATTTTATGCTATCCAATTTACTTGACAATAGCTATTCTGCGGAGAATGTCAATAAATTCCAGCTCGATCGACCGAAAACCCGCCGATTCTGCACAAAAACCGACTATCTCGCTCCTGAACCCAGGTACAAAACTCTGTTACTGACTCATGAGCGCTTGATTCGGGCGATTCCCTGCGGGATAGCTTCGCCGCGCGTGCCTTTGTCTGACAAGCGAATTTCAAAGGTGTTACCCGCCACGTGATTTATCTCGCGCAAGTCAATCCTTGCATCTCAAATCTAAAATCCTTGCGTCCCCCGAATTAATCTCGCGCAAGTCAATCCAAAATCTAAAATCTAAAATCTAAAATCGAATGACGGTTCCCATAACTCTCAAATTTTATTCTATGAAACGTAAATCTTGGCAACTTTTTGCTGTTTTTGGGCTGGTGGGGCTGCTGCTGGCTGCGGTGGTGAGTTGCAGCAAGCCGGCTGTTAATTCCCAGGCAAATAATACGCAGGAAATCGAGTTCTGGACTATGCAGCTTCAACCTCAGTTTACTGAGTATTTCAACAAGACGATCGCCGGTTTTGAAGCGGAAAATCCGGGGGTGAAGGTGCGCTGGGTGGACGTTCCTTGGTCGGCGATGGAAAGCAAGATTTTGGGGGCTGTTTCGGCGAAAAATGCGCCGGATGTGGTGAACCTAAATCCCGATTTTGCTTCGCTGTTGGCGGGACGCAATGCTTGGCTGGATTTGGATTCTCGAATTCCGCAGCAAGTTCGTGAGCTCTATCTCCCAAATATCTGGAAAGCTAGTGTACTCGACGGCAAGACTTTTGGCATTCCTTGGTATCTCACGACTGGGGTGACAATTTACAATACGGAGTTGTTGAAGAAGGCTGGAATTGCTAAGCCTCCTGCTACTTATGCCGAGTTGGCACAGGTGGCGAAGCAGGTGAAGGAGAAGACGGGTAAGTTTGCTTTTTTTGTGACTTTTGTGCCGGAAGATTCGGCGGAAGTTTTGCAATCTTTCGTGCAGATGGGTGTGCCTTTGGTTGATGCGAAAGGCAAGGCGGCTTTTAATACTGCTAAGGGCAAAGCTGTTTTTCAGTATTGGGTAGATTTGTACAAGAACGGACTTTTGCCGCAGGATGTTTTGGTGCAGGGACATCGTAGGGCGATCGAGCTTTATCAAGCTGGGGAAACTACTTTTTTAGCTTCCGGGCCTCAGTTTTTGAAGGCGATTGCTGAGAATGCTCCGAGTATTGGTGCTGTTTCTACTGCTGCGCCTCAAATTACGGGGGAAACAGGCAAGAAGACTGTGGCGGTGATGAATTTGGTTGTACCCCGCGACAGCAAGCGCCCTGATGATGCTGTCAAGTTTGCTTTGTACGTGACTAATTCTCAAAATCAGTTGGCTTTTGCTAAGGCTGCTAATGTTTTGCCTTCTACGGTTGAGGCTTTGCAGGACGATTATTTTAAGACTGTTTCTGCTGATGCTCCTGCTGCCGATCGAGCTCGGGTTGTTAGTGCTTCTGGGTTGACTTCCGCTGAGCTATTGATTCCGCCTTTGAAGGATGTTAAGAAGTTGCAAAAGGCGATTTATGACAATTTGCAGGCGGCAATGTTGGATGAGAAGTCGGTAGATCAAGCTGTGGCTGATGCGGCTAAGGCTTGGGATCAAAGGTAGTTTTTAAGTGAAGCTGGGGCGGGATTTTTTTTGATCTCGCCTCTTGCTTTTTTGGGCGAGTTGACATATTATTTAATAATGGGAATCTGTGCCGCCATATATAAGCTTTTAAGTTATTATCGAATGATGAAATTACCGCCTCTTCACAACGCGGAGTCCGAGGAGAACTCTGGATAAGTCAATCTCGACTATTTTAGAGGTAAATGTTTGTTGATAAGAACGATCGCTCATCCCAGAAACCGGGTTTCTTTATCCCGTGCGAGCCTCTTTCTCAATGCAGCTTGATTGATGATGTTTACGAAGATAGCCTGAATTCCTCAAATATTCAGAAATTTGACTTGTGTTAAAATCAAAGCTCAGATCGGAATAGGAGAAAATTCTTATGCCAGCGATGACACTCAAAGATTTAAACCAAGTTCAAACTCTTTTTTCCGAAGCGGGTTTAGATTACCAAATTGAACTAGAAGACGGGAAACTTTCAATTGTAGGGCCATCAGACATCGTATCCAGTGAAATCAGCAGTATTTTGATTCGCTTGCTGGGTAACTGGGTTTATCCCCGTCGCTTGGGGAGAGTCTTTGACTCCGCAGGCGGTTTCATCATGCCGGATACGAATGTCAAAGCACCGGATGTTTCTTTCGTGCGCGCCGCCCGATTGCGCCAAAGTCCGCGTTATTTTGGAGAACTTGTCCCGGATTTGGTGGTTGAGATTAAATCTCAGGGCGATCGCATTAAGCCTATAGAAACCAAAGTTTTGAAGTTTATAGAACTGGGTGCGATCGTCGGAATCCTGATCGATCCTGATGAAGAAACAGTGACTATTTATCGCTCTACAGGTGAACCGACTGTTTTAGGAAATGGCGATATCTTAACAGTAGTAGAACTTTTTCCCGGTTGGGAATTGCCCGTTTCAGAATTGTGGCCTCCTATCTTTACGGAGGAAGAAACACAAGGTTAAAGAAAAAACAGCGTGAAGCGAAGCTATCTTCCCGCAGGGGTTCCCGTTCCCCGTAGGGGTTCCCGTAGGGTAGGGTAGGGAATCGTCCACTCTACTTATCGAGGTGTTCCTTCATCGCGATCGCACTGCCAAATATTCATCAGCGGTGGAGATAAACGCTAATGAACTTGTCCAGCTAGCTCAATCGGTGAATTTTGATGCGTCAATCGATAGGCAGCACTTTCTTCCAGCAATTGTCGAATAAAATGGGGGCTGTGAGCGTTAATTGAATGTAACAGATTTCTATACAATCGGCAGGCAACCTCATCATTCAAAATCCTACTGTGGAGTATTCTTGTCCAATCAGAGGCAACAACAATTAATTGTGGGATGACACGGATAAATGCTTGTAACTGCTGTTCCATTTCAAAAGATTCTAAAAAATGAATTAGGCTAAACATGACCTCCGGCTGTTGGCAGCGATCGTCTAAAATGAGATGTAAATCTGGTAAATGTTCACTCTCAGGATGCTTCGCGAATTCCGCTAAAGCATTTTCAAAAGCTGTTACTTCTTCCGTGGATCGCATTAATTTATTAGCGGCCAAAATGGTAATCCAGCTATTTTCCTTCATCACCTATTTACTCCCTTTTCAAAAACGCCCAACCAAGCTAACTTATTTGACTGGATAACTTGCTGTAAACTGCGCCTAATTTGTGGCGTGTAAAGTCCCTGACGGCGATAAATTGCTCGCGCATCGCTAATTTCTCTAGCTAGTGCTTCCCTTGGTAACAAGCTGAGATTCGGAGATTGTCCGTAAGAGATAGTCTGGCGATGACGGCCTCCTTTACCGGGCAAAGGGTGTTCCATCATTATAGCAATACCCATTTCTCTTCTGTAACCAAGAACCTTTGCTGCCATGAATCCATTAGAAGGAATGTGATGTGGTGTCAGATTATCGCCTCTTCGTCCAGCTTTAAGCAGGTTTCCGTAACATCCAACGGCGCCTTCCCCTGGGAGAAGTCTGTTTGTATAATTAGCTATTTCTATTCTCCTCTTCGCTGCTAAGGGACATGATATTACGACAAGAAACCCAGTGTCTATGAAGCACCTCTTGCCAGTTTACCCGAACAATTCATCTTAAGCCAGGATGCGTTTAAGCTTGGGATTGTTGTTGTTGCAGAAAATAGCCGACGAGATAAAGCGAACCGCAAAGGATTGTGAGGTTGTCACCTGTAACAGCAGCATCTAAAGCTGTTGTTAAGTCGGGGAAGGCTTGACAGAGAGTTAATTCGGGGCAGATAATTTGAGCTAGGGTGGCTAGTTCTGCGGGGGATGATGAGTTTTGATCGGGTATGGGTACTAGGTAAAGCCGATCGCCCTTTTTGAGTAATGCTTTCAAAATATCATCGCAGTCTTTAGTCGCAAGAATGCCGATTACCCAGTTAATCGGTGGTTGGAAACTGTTAAGATTATCGACATATTCACGCAGGGCGATCGCTGCGGCGGGGTTGTGCGCGCCGTCAATTAATATGTTGCGGTTTTTCCAAGTTGTCTGCTGGAGTCTTCCGGGCCATTGGGTTTTGGCGATACCGTTTTCGATGGCGGTTGGGGATATTTGCCATCCTTGGTTTTGGAGAATGTCGAGAGTTGCGATCGCAATTGCTGAATTCATTAGTTGAATTTTTCCCAGCAGTGGCAATTGATATTTTATTTTAACCGCATTTTGATTTAACTGATATTCTGCGAATCCTTGTCCTACATCTCTTGCTGGTTTTACCCAAGTTGCCGGACAGTCTAATTCTTGAATGCGTTTTTCTACTATTATTCTAGCTGATTCTGGCAATTCTCCGATCACTGCGGGACATTTTGCTTTAAGAATTCCCGCTTTTTCCCCAGCAATATCTGCCACAGTGGGGCCGAGTATTTGCCAGTGGTCGAGACTGATAGAAGTAATGACGCTAGCGAGAGGTTTTTCGCAAACGTTTGTGGCGTCTAATCTACCGCCTAATCCCGTTTCTATGACTGCGATGTCTGTTTTTTGTTCGGCGAAATACAGCCAAGCTGCTGCGGTGATTATTTCAAATTGAGTGGGTGTTTCGGTGTTGTTTTTGGTGGCGGCGACAACTCGTTCTAGACACTGTTGCAATTCTGTTGGGGAAATCGGTTTTTGGTTGATGCAAATTCTTTCTGTCCAATCGATTAAGTGCGGGGATGTGTAGCGTCCAACTCGATAGCCTGCTTCTGTTAGTACGGAAGAGAGATAAGCGCAAACGGAACCTTTACCATTTGTGCCGGCAACGTGGATAATGGGTACTTGTTTGTGGGGGTTGTCTAGTTTTTGGAGAAGTTGGTGAATTCTTTTTAAGCCGAGATGGACGCCGAAATGTTGATAGGATTGGAGGATGGATTCTGCATTCATTGAGGATGATAAAGTCTGTTTGTGTGTGAATTAGATTTTTTTTATTAACCGCAGAGGGCGCAGAGGGCGCAGAGTGAGAGAAGAAAGAGAGAGATATGTAATAAAAGAGAGGTTTATAATTGATTTATTGTACTTTATTGCGGGTGAAGAAAGGTGATTTTGGATATTATTTCTCTGTTTTCTGGTTGTGGGGGGTTGGATTTGGGTTTTCGGTTAGCTGGGTTTAATGCGGTTTGGGCGAATGAATATGATAAGTCTATTTGGGATACATATAATTTCAATCATCCTGACACTATTTTAGATCGCAGAGATATCAGAAAAATCAAATCTGATGAAATTCCCAACTGTATTGGGATAATCGGCGGGCCTCCTTGTCAAAGTTGGAGTGAAGCAGGGGCGAAACGGGGGATTGATGACTGTCGGGGTCAACTTTTCTGGGAGTATATCAGAATTGTGCGGGACAAGCAGCCTTTGTTTTTTTTAGCTGAGAATGTTAGCGGTATTTTGGCGGCCCGAAACAAGGATGCTTTTACTTATATATTATCGCAGTTTGAGGACATCGGGTATCGGGTTTCCTACAAGTTGGTGAATGCTAGAAATTTTGGGGTTCCGCAAGATAGGCAAAGGGTGATTGTTGTTGGCTATCGGCAGAATCTGGGTTTGGGTTTTGAGTTTCCCGAACCTGGAACTGATGTTTTGACGCTGAAAGATGCGATTTTTGATTTGCAGGCGATCGCCCCTATGTCAGTTAAGGGTAAATTAGATAATTATCACGATTCTGTCCCAAATCACGAATGTGCGGATTTGGGGTTTTCCAGCATTTATATGTCGCGCAATCGAGTGAGAAGTTGGTCAGAACCTTCGTTTACAATTCAGGCAAGCGGCAGACACGCACCTCTCCATCCTCAAGCTAGTAAAATGATTTTGGTTGGCAAAGACAAACGCATTTTTGACCCCAATTCGCCTCTGCCTTACCGTCGGCTTTCTGTGCGAGAATGTGCGAGAGTTCAGACTTTCCCGGATGAGTTTATTTTTAAGTACAAGTATATTGCTGATGGATACAAAATGGTCGGCAATGCTGTTCCTGTGAATTTGGCAAGAGTTTTGGCAAGTAAGATTTTTGAGGATATTGTCAACTTAAGCTGACCATCTACCAGTCCCTAGGCAATGAATTCCACGGCGCTTTTAGCGAAAGTCATCGCTATAAAGACTAATCTCAAATCCGTATTATTCATCTCTCTCTTCTCCTCCTCTGTGTCCTCTGTGGCCTCTGCGGTTTAATAATTCCGAATTATCTGTCATTGAAACTTGGTTAACTGACCTAGATTCTGCTGAATCGCATTTATCCCGCGAATATGAGACAAAGGAGAACCTCCGTACAAAAAGCTGTTCAAACTAACTTGATAATTTTGCTGAACTGCTAAATCCAGCCACAAATTGTTAATCGCATCTCCCGGCTTGTAGTCGGGAATGTTGTGCTGATAGTAAGGAAAACTGTCTATACAAGTATTGAAAAAGTTCTTGCGGCCGCAATGCTTTAAATACTGATATCGCGGCTTAAATTCTGTTTGATTTTCCAATACTGTATATATAGTATCTGCGAGAGATTCTGGGTCAAATTTGGCGTAAAGACCCGCACCTTCGGGGAAAACTGGCGAGTTTCCTCTGGCGTATTGGTTGAATTCTTCAAAACAAATTACAGGTACGTTGCAACTCATGGCTTCGGTAATTCCCCGGTTTTTTCCTTCTAGAAGGGAACCGAGGACGAATGCTTGGGCTCGCGAATAATATGTGGGGATTTCGCTGTAGTAGTCAACCCTCGGCACTAAGTTAATGTAGTCGGAGGGATTGGTTAAAATTTCCTCGATTTGCCGCCATTCTTTTAATGCGTACTCGTCGAGAGTTTTCAGGTTGCTAGCATCAAATTCGTGGCCGGTGACTACTGTTAATTTAATCGGCTTTTGCGGATATTTTTGGCGGTAAACTTTTAAGGCTTTGGCTATGATTGGCAAATTTTTTTCTTCGGAGAGTCGGGCGACGGCTAGCAAGTCGATGTCTTTGGCGGGGACGTTGCGCGGGGAAATTAAGTATTCGTTGATAAAGTCGGTGTCTTGCAGTGGTATGATTGGTTTGTGGGCGCGATCGACATAAGTTTCGCGAAACCACTTTTCTCGCTGTGGGTTTTTGTATAAACTGGAGTAGGCGTCAGCTATGGGGGCCCAGGAGTAGGAGATTCCGGGGGAATAGGTGAAGGAGAAAAATACTGAGGAAAGTTGGGGAAATAGTTTGTTGATGAGTTCGACTGCTTCGCTGAAGTAAATTCCTTTGATGAAACGCCCTTCGTAAAATAGTGGGGGAAGCAATACGTAGAAACTGACGGTATCGAAGCGGTGGGGTTGGTCTTCAAATATCTCCCAGGTAAAGGCGTCTAAGTCTGCATAGATTTCGGCGATTGGTTTGTTGATGTGGGGGTTGCGTAAATATGGTTTTTGTCGATCGTAGTTTCCGCGTACCATATAATTCTGAGTGTGAGTATCTAGCTTTTTTTATTTAACCGCAGAGGGCGCAGAGGGCGCAGAGAAGAAGAGAGATATTCACAAGTCATCTACGGGTTGTTCTAGTGATTCATTGTCGCCTATTGTGAGGGCGAGTTGGTAGATTTGGCGGCGGGGAAGGGATGTTTGTTGCGCGAGTTGGCGGCTGGCTTGGGAACGACTTATGCCTTCTGCTATTAATGTTTGCAATTCTGCTTTAATTGCGTCTTCGGAAAATATTGGGGCGGCTGTTTGGATGCCGGCTATTACGAGGGTAAATTCTCCCTGGGGTTCGCGATTGGTGTAAAGCTCGATCGCACTTTCTATACTACCACGCCAAAACTCTTCGTGCATTTTGGTTAACTCTCTCGCCAGCACAATCTGTCTGTCGCTTCCCAAACTATTTGCTAAATCTTGTAAAGTTTGTCGCAATCTGTGCGGAGATTCGTATAATATTATAGTGCGGGATTCTATTTGCAAAGCTTCTAAACTCTGTTGCCGTTCTTGACCTTTCACGGGTAAGAAACCTTCAAATACAAATCTCTCTGTGGGTAATCCTGATGCAGTTATGCCAACAATGCAAGCGGTCGGGCCGGGAATCGGAATAATGTTAATATTAGCATCGGCGCAAGCTTTGACTAACTCGGAACCGGGGTCAGAAATTCCCGGCATTCCGGCATCGGTGACGAGGGCGATATCTTTGCCTAAATGCAGTTTGTCGATGAGTTCGGGAAGTCGCTGGTGTTGGTTGTGTTCGTGATAGCTGATTTGGGGCGTTTTAATTTGAAAATGTTGCAAAAGTTTGCCTGTATGGCGGGTATCTTCGGCGGCGATGAAGTCTACTGTTTGCAAGATTTTGATGGCGCGAAAGGTCATGTCTTCGAGGTTGCCGATTGGGGTTCCTACGATGTAAAGTGTTCCTGTATTGGGATTTGCTTGCATTTTAAGATTGGGATTTTTTAACGATAGGACACGGGCGGGACGCCCATGCCACAGGCCCATGCCACAGGCCCATGCCACACATTTAAGAAGATATGAAAACCGGATTGTTTTTGGGATTGGCGACTTTAGATTTAATTTATTTGGCCGAGAAGCCTCCGGGTGAAAATCAGAAAGTTGTTGCTTCTGATTGTACCATTGCTGCGGGCGGGCCGGCGGCAAATGCTGCGGTCACTTTTAGCTATTTGGGGAATGCGGCGGTATGGGCTGGGGTTTTGGGCACTCACGCGATCGCCCAATTAATTCGTGCAGACTTAGCGGAGTATAATGTCAGGATAATTGATTTGGCACCAGGGCGATCGCACTCGCCGCCAGTTTCCTCGATTATTGTAACTGAAGCAACGGGCGATCGATCGGTAATTTCTATCAATGCTACGAAATCGCAAGTTGACAGTCAAACAATTAACCAGGATATTTTAACCTCAGTTAATATTGTACTGCTTGACGGACATCAAATCGCAGCCAGCAAAGAAATTGCTCAACTTGCCAAGTCAAAAAACATTCCCATTGTCCTCGATGGCGGCAGTTGGAAACCCGGATTAGAAGAAATATTACCTTTTATTGAATGGGCTGTATGTTCGGATAACTTTCATCCGCCCAACTGCGACAATTCCGAACAAGTCTTTGCTTACCTCTCAGCAGCAGGAATTCCCAATATTGCCATCACTCGCGGCGAAAAATCAATTTCATACCTCAGCAATGGCAGTTACGGCAGTATAGAAGTACCTCAAATTCAAGCCACAGACACTTTAGGCGCTGGCGACATCTTTCACGGGGCTTTCTGTCACTACATTTTGCAAAATAACTTTACCGATACTCTCACCGCATCAGCTAAAATCGCTTCCCATTCCTGCAACAACTTCGGAACCCGCGCCTGGATGAATAAGAGTTAATTTTCAATTAAAATTAACCAAACTATCCGGTTAAAACCCCTCAAAGCTAGAAAACTTGAACTAGCAACACCTGTTAAGTTAAAATCCTGACAGCAACCTCGACAAAATTTGTGAACTTCCCTTTTCTCTTCCTTCGGGCCCGTGGAACAGGCGTCTCGCCTGTGAATTTTCGCAGTTCGTTAAAATTGCTATATTAGTGAAACAACCTCAAACCAAACCAAACACTCCCAAACCAACATACCCGAATCATGTCTGACACCCAACCCCTAACTATCACCCTTCCCCCTTTGCGGATTACCCTAACAGAACAACAGCAAGTTAACCTAGAATGGCTGACACAAAACTTGCCCAATCTACTCACCCCAAGCAAACCAGAAGTTCCCGATAATATGAAACAGTGGGTGGCGGCCAACAAATTATTAAATCAACCCGACGCCGAAATTATTCAAGCCTTAATAAATACCGGCATAGATGCGGAAACAGCCACCGCAGAAGTTAGGGAAATATCATCTCATCCCTACTTCCAAGCAGGCAGTCAGTACGTGCAGTTATTGCAGAAATTAGAATCGCATCTCAGGATTAACAATCAATTAGCTGCATTGTCTTCCAAGTTTGGCACAATCGAACGCAAAAGCAGCCTTTCCAGAGAGTATTTTCTCGAAAATTACTACGCCAAAAATACTCCAGTAATTATTACCAATATCATGCACAACTGGAAAGCGTTGCAGTTGTGGACGCCGGAGTATTTGCAAGAAAAATATGGCGATGCAGAGGTACAAATTCAAGCCAACCGCAATTCCGACCCGAATTACGAAATTAAGATAGAAAATCACAAAAAAATTGTTTTGTTCCGCAAATATGTAGACATGGTGGTCAAGGGCGGGCCTAGCAACGATTACTACATGGTTGCTAACAACCAAACTCTTGAAAGAGAGGAATTTAAACCGCTATTTAACGACATTGAAATATTCCCCGAATACCTAAATCCAACGGATACAAAAGGCAGAGTTTTCTTTTGGTTCGGCCCGAAAGGCACGATTACACCGCTACACCATGACCCAGTTAATTTAATTTTAGCTCAAGTGTCGGGTCGCAAACTAATTAAATTGATTTCTCCGCAACAAACACCTCTGCTTTATAATCACGTCGGAGTTTTCAGTAAGGTTGACGGCGAAAATCCCGATTATGACAAATACCCGCTTTACAGAGATGCGAAAATTATTGAAGTGATTTTGGAACCGGGAGAAGCTATTTTTATTCCTGTCGGTTGGTGGCATCATGTAAAATCATTGGAAGTGAGTATTTCGGTTTCGTTTACTAATTTTGTGTTTCCTAATTATTATGAATGGAAATATCCTCATATTAATTGGTAATTTCTAATGTATGGTTCCCAGGGGCGGGCACGGGGGCACCGCCCCTACAGAAATCGGCGTTTATCTGCGGTTCAAAAAAAAAAGAAATTCATGAAAACTCTCGAAGAATTAAGCGAAATTTCACGATCGATCGCCTGGAGTGCATCAGATATCCTACAATCCTATTATCGCCAGGATTCCAACACTCCTAACCTCGACATTCAAGAGAAAAAAGATGGCCCCGTCACCGCCGCCGATGTCGCTGTCAACTCTTACATTCTCGACGAATTGCAGTCGGCTTTAGGGAATACAGAATTTGGCTATCTCACCGAAGAAACTTACAAATCTTATTTGACAACCAACGGTCAAATTCCCTTACCTCAAAGTTGGGTTTGGATTATTGACCCTTTGGATGGAACGCGAGATTTTATTGACAGGACAGGTGAATTTGCTGTTCACATTGCTTTAGCCTTCGAGGGAAGACCGGTATTGGCAGTTGTGGCCTGGCCGCAACAGCAAAAGATTTATTACGCAATCCGCGATGCGGGCGCTTTTATGGAAAGTCGGGCCGGTTCTGCGGTCAAGTTGCAGGTTTCGGCGCGAAATATAGTGGCAGATTTATCTATAGTAACTAGCCGCAGTCACCGGGGCGATCGCTTTAATCAATTGTTACAAAAACTGCCATGTCAAAATCAACTAGCTGTCGGCAGTATCGGCTGTAAAATTGCGACTATTGTCGAACAAAAGGCTGATGTTTATATTGCGCTTTCGGGAAAGTCTGCACCGAAAGATTGGGATTTAGCGGCACCGGAATTAATTTTGACTGAAGCGGGCGGTCAATTTACTCGTTTTGACGGTTCTGCTTTGCAATATAACCGGGGAGATGTGAGTCAGTGGGGGGGATTGTTGGCGAGTAATGGTTGCTGTCACGCTGCTTTGTGCGGGCAAGCTGAGGAGATTTTAGCAGGGATAGATGGGGGTTTGAAGTAAGTCCGCGCGTGCGAAGCTATCCCGTAGGGAATCGCCCGTAAAGATGGTAACGAATCAGTTTTAGGGGCGGGTTTACGAGAAATAATTGCTTAAAACCAATTATCTAGTAAACCCGCCCCATTGGTCACAAGTTAAGCCTGTATGCCAGTTGTCAAGGGGATTTGAGAAGATGTGTCAAAGAAAAATTGGTTT
>NZ_JAUBUC010000076.1:0-30676 GCF_036705285.1 Microcoleus sp. B4-C1
TGACTATCTCAGTGGTGGCGGTAATAGCATTGTAGAAGGCGGTGTTGGCGATGATACGCTCAGTGCTGGATTTGGCAATGGAAATACGCTGCGAGGCGGTGCAGGTAGCGATCGCTATCTCCTGCGGGATAATCAGCAGAGTCAAATTCAAATTCAGGATACAGGTGGCATCGATCGCCTAGACTTTGTTGATTTTAACGGTAATGTCAGTACCAGCCCTACCCTGTCACTGTCGCTGTCATCGGGAAATACAGGCTTGGCCCGCCAAGGCACGAGTTTAGCGATCGACATCAATAAAGACGGTGTAGTCAGGGCTACGGATGACATTGTAATTTCCGACTTCTTCGGTGCATCGGCGACTGTCGAAGGTGTTGGCTTCATCGAAACTGTTGGCAACCTCTCTGGTACGGAGATTCTCACAGCTAATTTACCAGAAGCACCCACCGCGCCAACACCCACCGCGCCCACACCCACCGCGCCGACACCCACCGCGCCCACACCCACGGCGCCGACACCTACTGCGCCCACACCCACCGCGCCAACACCGGTTGCACTCCCACCGCTGCCACCCACACCGACACCCACACCGGTTACGACGCCCACACCGGCTACCGCACCCACACCCGTTTTCACTCCCGCGCAGGCTCAGACGATCGCACTTCCGATCGCACTCACAGTCACAAGCGCCCCCGCAGCGACAGGCTCAGCGTCAGGGAATATCGGCAGCAACAGCAATGACGTGATAATTGCGATCGACGCTAACAGTCCCGTCTACGGCAACCAAGGCAACGACACCTTAATCGGCAATAGCGCAAACAACACCTTCTTCGGAGGCAAAAATGACGATCTCCTATTTGGCGACGACGGCAACGATCTCCTGTTTGGCAACCTTGGGAATGACACCGTGATTGGAGGCGACGGTAACGATACCCAGTTAGGAGGAAAAGGTGACGACTTCTTGTATGGCGGCGACGGTAACGATGCCCTCAGTGGCGATGACGACAACAATACCTTAGCTGGTGAAGATGGAAACGACAGCCTCTACGGCGGTAAAGATAATGATGCTTTGCTGGGCGGTACTGGCAACGATTTCCTCTACGGCAAAGAAGGCAACGACATTCTCAGTGGCGTTGACGGCACTGCTGCTAATCCAGGGCGCGGCGAAATCGATACCCTGATTGGCGCTGAAGGCAATGATACTTTCTTGCTGGGAGATGCCACCAAGTTCTATTACAACGATGGCAACGATACAGGCACTGGCGCAGGCGACTACGCTTTGATTGTCGGTTTCAACCCGACTGAGGATATCCTCCAACTTCAAGGTGCTCCTAGCACTTATCAGTTAGGTGAGTCTCCCCAAGGATTGCCTGCTGGAACCGCTATTTTCAAGAAGACTTCGGGCTCGGATGAATTGATTGCGATCGTCCAATCAGTTTCTTTCCTGGCTATTGACAGCAACTCTTTGCGCTTCGTCTAACGGCAAAGTCTTGAGCCCCCTCGATCGATCGGCGGTTGAAACCGCTTCTTGTCAAACGAAGTCCGTCTCTAAGAGACTAAGAAATTTAAGTTAGATTAAGTCCTGCCTTTGGTGCAGGACTTTTTTTGTGCGGTGGATGGGCGATCGGGCCCACGCAAAATGGACACAGGACTTACGCATGGGGCTCAGAAACCGGGTTTTTTACGAAAATACTTTGTTGAAACCGCTAGATTTGGTAAAAAACCCGGTTTCTTTGGTCGGAGTGCCTAAGTCCTGTTACACTCAAAATCGCCTGATCCAAATCAGAAAATAGGTGTATAATGTTTTATAGTCGTTTTTGAGCGTAATTGCTACAAAGTAAAAACAGCTAAAAAACCCTAAGCGCGGGCGTAATTCAGTGGTAGAATGTCAGCTTCCCATGCTGAACGTCGTGGGTTCGAGTCCCACCGTCCGCTTTGACTGAATTTTCATAGAAGTATGAAAATTAATTAGTGCTATCAATTCAATCTATGCCTTCTTTCTTAACCGCTGCTTTATATAAGTTCGTTGAACTACCTGATTTTGCTGACCTGAAAGCACCGCTAATCGATTGTTGCAACAACAACAACGTCAAAGGCACTATCTTACTCGCCGAAGAAGGCATTAATGGCACTATTGCCGGCTCGTCCGAGGGCGTACACGCAGTGCTGGAATTCTTGCGTAGTGACCCGCGTTTTGCGGATCTCGTGCACAAGGAATCTTTCTCGGAAAAAGCACCTTTTTACCGCCTGAAAATACGCTTGAAGCGCGAAATTGTCACGATGGGAGTACCGGACATTAATCCCCGCCTCATGGCGGGCAAATATGTTAAGCCTGATGAGTGGAATAAGCTGCTTGACGATCCCGATGTTGTCGTGGTTGATGTGCGTAACGATTTCGAGGTATCTATGGGTACTTTTGAAGGCGCTATTAATCCAAAAACAAAAAGCTTTTCCGAGTTACCTGAATGGGTGCTGCGGGAAACTGCTTTACGCAATAAACCCAAGGTGGCAATGTTTTGTACGGGTGGTATTCGCTGCGAGAAATCGACTGCTTTTTTGCGTAGTCAAGGTTTTGAGGAAGTCTATCATCTCGAAGGCGGAATTTTAAAATATTTGGAAACGGTGCCGGAAGCAGAAAGTCGTTGGGAAGGTGAATGTTTTGTCTTTGATGAACGGGTTTCTGTTGGTCAGGACTTAAAGCCGGGTAACTATGAACTTTGTCGCGGTTGTCGTCACCCGATTAGTCAGGAAGATAAGGCTTCTGAATTATTTGTACTTGGTGTGAGTTGTCCTCATTGTCATGACTCAAAAACTGAAACCAAAAAACAAGCCTTATCTGAACGTCAACGTCAGATTGAGCTTGCTAAGCGTCGCAACCAAGTACATATAGGCGCGCGCTACGATGGGAAGGAAAAAGTAGATGAAGCCTGCGACTAATCGTATTAGCGCTAATGTCAAAGAAACCGGGTTTCTGTGAAAAATCTGGTTTGGCGGCGTGAAATCAAGGAAGAAACCCGGTTTCTGACTCAAGTATTAGCGCTAATCTCAAAGAAATGAGCTTTCTCGGAAAAATCTGGTTTGGCGGCGTGAAATCAAGGAAGAAACCCGGTTTCTGACTCTAAAGGCTTCCTTCTTCCTTCTTCCTTCTTCCTTCTTCCTAATGACTAATGACTAATGACTAATGACTAATGACTAATGACTTCTCCTATATGTCAGCAACATACCCGATTTTGTATTCCTTCCGCCGCTGTCCCTATGCTATGCGCGCGCGCTTGGCCTTGATGGTAAGCAATCGGGTGTGTGAGTTGCGGGAAGTTGTTTTGCGAGACAAACCACAAGAGATGTTGGAGGTATCTGCCAAAGGTACAGTACCAATATTGATTGATGTTGACGGGCGCGTACTCGATCAAAGTATCGATATCATGTTGTGGGCATTGAGACAACATGATCCTGAAAAATGGTTGATGCCACAGCAAGGTTCTGTTACAGAAATGCTGGAACTAATTGCTCTATTTGATGAGAGATTTAAATATCATCTTGACCGTTATAAGTACCCTGATCGTTATCCCGGTGTTGATGCCCAAGTACATCGTTATGAAGGTTCTTTATTCCTGGAAAAACTCAATGCACAGTTAAGCACCACTAAATATTTATTTGGTAACAATGTAGCATTGGCTGATATGGCGATCGCACCTTTTGTGCGTCAATTCGCTCATACAGATCAAACTTGGTTCAACGAACAGCCTTGGCCGCCGCTACAAGCTTGGTTAGCAGGGTTTACAGAGTCGGAAATTTATAGCAGTGTGATGCAGAAATATCCGAAATGGGAATCCGGTAATCTAGGCGTTATTTTTCCTTGAGCGTAAGTAGGTATTCTTATTCGCTGCTAGCATATTTATTGAATACCAAAATGTTAGTTATCATGCTAAAATTATTGTTTTCCGAATAGCAGATTGACTTTCATTTGACTAAAAAAGTGAAGCAGGCGAAAATCGCATCTTGCTAAATTTTTTAAGGTGAAAGGATTTACTGTATTCTAGTAAGTATTGTCAGGCTAAAACTATGATTGATGTTGGTTCGTTAGTTCGATCGCCCAGAAACGATTTGGGAGTCGGAAAAGTTGTCGAGGTATCGCGTACCGAGGCGGTAGTTGAATATTTTTGCTCAGTTAAAAACCGCATCCGCAAAACCGTGCCATTAAGTCTACTGCAAGAAGCTAGACTTCAGCGCCAAACCCGCTGCTACCTCTGGAGTACCACTCAGGAAAGATGGATAATTGGGCGAGTTTATGACTGGGATGAAGATAAATTAGAGTACGAAATTGACCTGCCCGACAGCCAAAGTTTGCAAGCTGTTGAAACCGAACTTTACGTTCGCTGCAATATCCCGATCGCCGATCCGATCGACATTTTAGCAGTCAAAGGCCAAGAAACGCCGTATTTTCACGATCGCCGATTGGCCTTCGTTCAATCTGCGATCGAACAGCGGGCCGTCAGCCGCGGCATGACGGGTTTAATTTCTGCTAACATAGACCTCTATCCGCACCAAGTTGAAGTCGTCCGGCGCGTCCTAGAAGACCCAATCGTGCGCTATTTATTAGCCGACGAACCAGGATTGGGAAAAACAGTAGAAGCCGGCACAATTCTCCGCCAATTTCTGCTAGATGAACCCAACGGACGCGCTGTGGTACTGGTTCCGAAATACTTGCTCGAACAGTGGCGGCAGGAGTTGGAAAATAAATTCTATTTGTCTCATTTTGCTGACCGAGTGCAGCTTGCTGCTGTTAGCGACATCAATCAAATTAGCCGCAACGCTAACCTAGATTTTCTGATTGTGGATGAAGCGCATGATGTGGCGGCAATGGCAAATTCGAGCGATCGTACTCAGCAGCAGTCCTTTGAACTTTGTCAGAAACTAGCTCAGAAAAGCAAAAATGTATTGTTATTATCTGCAACGCCAGTTATCGGCCATGAGCAAGATTTTCTAACGATGCTGCACTTGCTAGATCCGACAACTTACCGTCTTGATGACCTGGAAAGCTTCAAAGAACAGGTGCAAAATCGTCAACAAATCGGCCGCGCTTTGCTAGATTTTCGAGAAAATGCCAAGCCTGCTGTCTTGCAAACAAAACTCGCTCAACTTCGCACTATTTTTGCCAAAGATGATTATTTAATCGGATTAGCAACAGAGTTAGAAAGTTGTTTGAAAACTAAAGAAACAGCAGAACAGGCTCGGCTTGTCCGAACTATTCGCACTCACGTTAGAGATACCTACCGCCTGCACCGTCGCATCCTTCGCAACCGCCGCGATGCGGTGGAAGATGTGATTTTCGATCGAGATGCTGTCCCCAAAACAGAGTATGATCTGAATGATGAACAGTGGTCGGAAATTCAAACCGTACTCGATAAATGGCGCACAGTCGCTCCCAAGTCGAGCGAATATCAGAGAATTTTTCTGCTGTTTTTCCGCGCTTCTGGTACTTGGCTGAATGTTTTAGAACGGGTTGTCAAAGCTCGTTTGCAAAAAAAATCGACTCCTGAACTCGATCGCGAATTTGGACAAAATGACACGGCAATTTTGACCAAAACGGAGCTATTTCCCGAAGAAAGGGAAATGCTGGAAACCTTGCTCAATACCCTGGAAAAGCCCCAGGAAGGACTCGATAGACTGAGTTTGTTACGAATCGCGATTCTCCGATTTCTGGCAGTTGCTTTGAAGGTTCCGCGCGAGTATCACAGCAAACCTCGCGATTTACTGTCGAGAATTCAACAGCAAATTAAACGGCCGATTCCGGGCGAACGTTTCCCGAAAATTGTGATTTTTACCAGTTTTACTGCAACTTGTAAAGAGATTGCGGAAAATTTAGCGAAAATCTTTGGTAAAAATGCGATCGCCAGCCATGACACGAGCAAGTCGGCTGATGATGTTGAGGCTAGTCTCAAGCGGTTTAAGACTGAACCCCATTGTTTTATCTTAGTGTGCGATCGATCGGCAGAAGCAGGGGTAAATCTGCAATTGACAGATTGGTTAGTTCACTTCGATTTGCCGTGGTTTCCCAACCAGTTAGAACAAAGACTTGGCAGAGTCGATCGCATTGGCAGCAAAATGGGAGTGCAATTTTGTTTGTTTGCAGGCCCGGATTTGCCGGAGAGTCCCCACGAAGCTTGGTTTCAAGTTTTAAAAGATGGGTTTGATATCTTCAACAAATCTATTGCCAGCCTTCAGTTTTATGCTGAGGAAAAACTTCTCAAACTTGAAGAAAAGTTGTTTGCTGAGGGAGGCAAGGGCTTATCCAGCGAAATTGAAGCGATTAAAACTGAAATCGAGCAAGAGAAAATCAAAATTGATGAACAGTACGTTCTCGATGAAATTGATACTCTTGATGACAGCGCATCTCAGTATTTTGAATCTCTCGATAACTGCGATGCTAAGCATAAAGAAATGCAGCGGGCTACTGAAGGTTGGTTGTGTCAAGCTCTTCACTTCAAACAAATTGAACATCCGAGTGTATCGGGGTTGATGCGCTATAAACCTACTCAAAAAACGTTAATTCCCTCGAAGGATTTGATGACCAGATTGGTTCCTTATTGCCAGCAATATGGCAGTTACAATCGCCGTATTGCTTATCAGAATGCGGATGTTGCTCTTTACCGCATTGGTGAGGGGTTGATCGATGCAATTAGCTCTTATATTCGCTGGGACGATCGCGGTCAAGCTTTTGCCATGTGGCGGCATGATGAAAGTTGGGATGCGGAGCCGGGGAAGGAGTGGTTCGGCTTTCAGTTTAATTATTCAATCCAGACTGATGTGCAGCCGGCTGAGCAAGTTTTGCAAGCACAAAACATCGAAAATTACAACTTGAAAGCTTTGCAGCGCCGCGCTGATGCTCTGTTTCTCCCAATTTTTGAAACTGTGTTTGTAGATGCTCGCAGTGAAGAAATGTCTCTGGTGGAAGATGCGGAACTTCTGGCGATTTTGCAGCGGGCTTATAAGGGGAAAGGCGGGCCGAATCGGGATTACAATTTGTCGAAAAATCGCACGTCGCTGATTGACAGTTTTGTCGATCCGCTAGAATGGGATGATTTTTGTCAAAAGGGACGGGTGGTATCTGAGGAGTTGCTGCGAGGGCGATCGGCTTTTGTGGAAATGTGCGATCGATCTGCTGTCACTGCTGCTATCCAACTCGAAAACCGGGTGAATCAATTGCAATTGCGATTGAATCGACTTTCTAAATCCGAACAACTTTTAGAATCGGTTTTGGCTGATGAAATCAATACCGAAAGTTTGTTGAGTCAAGCGGTTTTAGCTGGTATTCGCCGCCCGCATATAACTCTTGAGTCTGTTGGGTTTATTGTGATTTCTGGGCGTCCTCCTGCTGCTGTAAAGTCGGAGGATGAAGGATAATTTGTTTGGGAGGGCGATCGCTCTTTTTGGGGCGATTCCCTTCGGGATAGCTTCGCTTCACGCTTTTTTTGAACTGCAGATGCAGGCGGATAAACGCGGATGGACGCAGATGAAGGAAGGGGCGATCGGTTTTATCTAATACCAATTTTGTATGAGGCTGCACATATCTCGATCCCCCCTTTGTAGGGGCGGTGCGACCCCTACTCCCCGTGCCCGCCCCTACATAGGGTGGGACAAGATTCTTCTCAAAGTCAACCCCTACTCCCCAACAATCAGGGGGAGTAGGGGGTATGCGAGGGGGATCGAGATATGTGCAACTTCACATTAAATTGGTATAAACTGCAGAAGTGACAGCAATTTTGAGGCGATGGGACTGCAAAAATGGTAAGATAAAAGGAGTAGTAATAAGTAGCAGTTATTTAGTGAAAAGCCACGCTTCGGCCTGACATTAAAGCGCGTCGATCGCATGGCAATTTAACCGCACAGCCAAAATGAAGAAGTCTCCGATAAAAATTCTGCTCGTAGAGGACGATGGAGGGCTGAGTGCAACACTGGCAAATGTGTTGGAAGCAAATCATTACGGCTTTGATCGGGCAAATGACGGACAAGTTGGCCTAGAGTTGGCAGCAGCAATTGAGTACGATCTAATTGTGTTAGACGTGCAGGTTCCCAAACTCGATGGAATTAGTCTATGTCGGCAATTGCGATCGCAAGGCTACTGCAAACCGATCCTGTTAATGACGGCAAAGGATTCAGATGCGGAGGTGGTGGCTCTTTTCGATGCGGGAGCCGATGATTACATCAGCAAGCCTTTTGCTACGGAAGTATTACTGGCAAGAATCCGAACTTTGTTGCGACGCAGTAAAGCACTTTCCCCAGGAGGTTATACTCCGAATTCAGCGGCTAATACATTGACTTGGGGAGAACTTTGTTTAGATTTAGAGTCTGGTAGAGTGACATTTTGCGAAGAAATAATTTCACTGACACCGACAGAATATAATTTGCTGGAATTATTACTGCGGAATCCCGATCGCATCTTTAGTCGCAATGCTATTTTGGATCGTCTGTGGGGATTTGATGACGCACCCACAGATCGCGCCATTATCACTCATATTAAGGATCTCAGAAAGAAACTGAAGGCAGGTGGCTTAACTGAAGAAATCATCGAAACAGTTTATGGCATGGGCTATCGACTGAAACCTTACCCTCAATCTGCGTCGTCTTGTTCAAATAATCCTGGGAGCGATCGCACTCACAAACATCAATCTCGTGGGGTAGATAAGTCTGAGAGCGACCAAGTTTTAGAGCGGTTTCGGGGAAGCTTCAACCAACAAATTTCTGTATTGGAGCAGGCAAAAACTGATTTATTAGCAGGAAAGTTAGAAACTGAATTACAGCAAGTGGCAAAACATGAAGCTCATAAATTGGTCGGTTCTCTGGGGTCTTTTGGTTATCCCGAAGGCTCGAAATTTGCACGCTATGCAGAAAATTTGCTCATAAACGATCGCTCTTTGACTGCTGAGGAAATTACTCGCTTCTCGGAATTGGTGACAGGATTACAGCAGGAATTAGCCAAAACACCTATTAGATCAACGGCTGTACCAGTTTCTAATATTGCAATTTTTAACTATCGGGTTTTGGTAGTTGATGATGATGCTGCATTAACGGAGCGATTGAAAGTAGAATCCGAAGCTTGGGGATTTCGGATGAAAATTGCGCCGAATATTACTGCAGCCCGATCGCATCTTGCTCTGTCAATGCCCGATGTGATGTTACTAGATTTAAGTTTTGCAGAGACAGAGGAAGATGGATTGACGCTACTGCGAGAACTGACCGAGCGATCGCCTAACCTGCCTATAATTGTCTTTACCGGACGAGATAGTCTTCCCGATCGCTTAGCTGTATCGCGCTTAGGTGCTAAGCAATTTCTCCACAAACCTGCAACCACCGAGCAAATTTTTCGAGCAATTTCCCGTGTTTTACCCAGTCCCAAAACTTCTGAAGCCAAAGTCTTAATCGTAGATGATGACCCTGTGATCCTGGTTACATTATCAGCGTTACTGACTCCTTGGGGAATTGAGGTGACAACCCTCAAAGAACCACAGCAATTTTGGGATGTGTTAATTAGCACAGAGCCCGATTTAATAGTGCTGGATCTAGAAATGCCGATCGTCACCGGCTTAGAATTGTGTCAAGTCGTTCGACAAGATATCCAATGGGAAAATTTACCGATTTTGGTGGTGACAGCCCATACCGAGCCAGAATCTCTGCAACAAGCCTTTGCAGCGGGAGCCGATGATTTTATTACCAAGCCGGTACTAGGGCCTGAATTAGTCACGCGGGTACTCAGCCGAATCAGGCGCAGTCGTCCTTTACTTAAACCGAGAAATATAGGACTTACGCATAGCCTGAATATATAGTGTTTTGTAGGGGCAAACCCCCCGTGGTTGCCCCCATACCTGGGGTGATTGCGTAAGTCCTCAAATACTTAAATAGAACTTACGCACGAGGGCTAAAAACCCAGTTTCTGCCTCAATCTAAAAAATTTAATTAATTAAGTAGATCGATGATAGAACATACTGATGAAAATTATGGGAAAGGGCAAGAACAGCCACAGCAAATCCTGGCTAAAACAGCACTTTCTCTCTCCGAATCCCTCAAACTAGAAGATATTCTCAACACTACGGTAACGGATCTCAGAAACATTCTGCAATGCGATCGCGTAATTATCTTCCAATTTGCTCCCGACTGGAGCCCAAAAGTGGTCGTAGAGTCAGTTGGTTCAGAATGGACACCAATCTTATCCACTCAGATACAGGAGCCTTGCTTGGTTGAAAGCTATATCGAATCCTTCAAACAAGGCTTATTCACATCTAAATCAGATATTTATACTGCCGGAATTGATACTTGTCACCCGGACTTCCTGGCCAATTTTCAAGTTAGAGCTAACCTGGTTATTCCTATCCTTAAGGGAGAAGAACTTTGGGGATTATTGATTGCCCATCACTGTGCAGCACCTCGCGAATGGCAAGCATCAGAAATTGAACTCATGGGACAGCTAGCAACTCAAGCTGGAATTGCCATTCAGCAAGCTGATTTATTTGAGCAAGTACAAACGGAAGTGAGAGAGCGCCAACAAGCAGAAATTGCTCTACAACAACTCCATACTGAACTCGAACAACGAGTCATAGAACGGACGGCAGAACTCACTGAAGTCAACCATAGCTGCCAACAATATATCAATCAAGTTGAAGACCTCTATAATAATGCTCCCTGTGGCTATCATTCCCTAGATGCTGCAGGAACAATAATTATGATTAATGATACGGAACTGAAGTGGTTAGGCTATACCAGCGATGAAATTGTATACAAAACTAAATATGTTGATTTAATGACACTTGAAAGTAAAAATATTTTTCATCAAAACTTTCCCTTATTTAAAAAACAAGGCTGGATCGAGAATGTAGAGTTTCAGATGTTGAAGAAAAACGGAACACCCATGTGGTTCAACTTAAATGCTACAGCAATTTATGATGAAGCAGGTAACTTCATGATGAGTCGTTCTAGCGTATTTGATATCACCGATCGCAAACGGACTGAAGAAGCATTCCGCCAATATGAACGCATCGTCTTCAATACAACAGATGGGATTGTGTTGATGGATCGCAACTATATTTATCAAATAGTCAATCAAGCTTATTTGACTTGGTGCAACAAATCTGAAAGCGAAGTTATCGGAAATTATGTTAGGAATATCCTGGATGCTGACGTGTTCGATAATATGATAAAACCTCGGTTAGACAGATGTTTGAGTGGCGAAACAATTCAGTATGAAAACTGGTTTACTTCTCCCAATTTAGTCAGGCAATTTTTGAGCGTTACTTATACACCTTTACGTGATACAGGCGAAAATATTGTAGGGATAATCGTTATTCTGCGCGATCTGACTAAACTTAAACAAGCCGAACAAATGCTGGAGCTTCAGGCTGTCATTACCCGCAACATGGCGGAAGGAATTTGTTTAGTAAGAACAGATAATGCAGTTATTGTCTATGCCAATCCTAAATTTGAGCAGATGTTTGGCTATGACTCTGGCGAACTCAACGGTCACCACGTTTCGATTCTCAACTATGCCACCGAATCGGTCAGCCCTGAAGATGTAAATCAAGCCATTCGATCTGCTGTTTTACAAAGGGGTGAATTTAGTTATGAAGTTCAGAATGTCAAGAAAGATGGGACTCCATTTTGGTGTAGTGCCACTTGCTCTGCATTCAATCATTCCGAGTATGGCGATGTTCTGGTGGCCGTTCATCAAGATATCACAGTAGCGAAGCACCTCGAAGAAGTTCGACAAGAGGCGGAAGCAGCCTTACTACAGAAATCCCGAAAGGAAAATTTGCTCTGGAGGATTACTCAAGGGATTCGCCAATCTTTGGATCTGAATGCGGTTCTAAATACTGCTGTTACTGAAATCAGGCAGACATTACAAACCGATCGCACTGCCATTTACCGCTTTAATCCTGATTGGAGTGGTGATTTTGTTGTGGAGTCAGTTGGTGAGGATTGGGTACAACTGATAGGAAGCGATCTTCAAAAAAATTGTGCAGATACCTATCTGCAAGAAACTCACGGCGGTCGATTCCGAAATAATGAAAGTTTTGTGGTTAATAATATTTACTGCGCTGAAATTCAACCATGTCATATCGAGCTAGTGGAACAATTGCAAGCAAAAAGTTATGCAGTTTTTCCGATATTTTTGAGAGAAAATCTCTGGGGTTTGTTAGCTATTTACCAAAATACGGCACCTCGTCAATGGCAATCGTGGGAAATAGAATTACTTGAACAGATTGCCAGCCAATTGTCGATCGCCATCCAGCAATCCAAACTCTACCGACAACTTCAGGTCGAACTGCAAGAACGTCAGCAAGCCGAAGCCACGATCCGAGAAGCCGAACGACGCTGGCGATCGCTCTTGGATAACGTGCAGTTGATTGTTGTCGGACTTGATATAGAGGCAAATGTCAATTATGTCAATCCTTTCTTCTTAAAAATTACGGGATATACTAACCTAGAAGTTATCGGAAAAAATTGGTTTGAAAACTTCTTACCCGGTTCTCTTCAAGAATCAGTTAAAATTGTTTTTTCGGAAGTTTTAGCCCATAAATTTCATCCTTATTATCAAAATTTTATCTTGACCAAATCTGGTGAAGAACGGTTCATTGCTTGGAACAATACCATGCTGCAAGATTCAGAGGGAAACATCATTGGAACTATCAGCATTGGGGAAGATATTACCGAACGACAAAAGCTCGAACACATTAAAAATGAGTTCATTGGCATTGTCAGCCATGAACTTCGCACTCCTTTGACAGGAATTCAAATGTCCTTGGGACTAATAAAAAGTGGGGTTTATGATAAAAAGCCGGAAAAATCTAGACGCATGATTGAAATCGCCCTCCTCGATACCAATCGTTTAGTGAACCTGGTTAATGATATTTTAGATTTGGAGCGCCTAGACTCCGGGCGGGCAATTGTGGAAAAAACCGTTTGCAAAGCTGCCGATTTGATGCAGCAAGCGGTAGATAGCACTCAGGCGATCGCTACTCAACAGCAGATATCATTAATCGTTACCCCCACGGATGCAGAAGTCTGGGCAACAGGAGATGCGATCGTCCAAACCTTAACAAATTTGCTCAGTAATGCGATTAAATTCTCACCTGCCGATTCCACAATTCATCTGAGTGCCGAAAACCAGACAGACTTTGTGCTGTTCCAAGTTAGCGATCGCGGGCGAGGCATTCCGGCAGATAAACTAGAACTCATTTTTGGGCGATTTCAGCAAGTCGATGCCTCTGACTCCCGTGAAAAAGGAGGCACCGGTTTAGGTTTAGCAATCTGTCGCAGTATAGTGGAGCGGCATGGTGGCAAAATCTGGGCCGAAAGTATCTTAGGTGAAGGCAGCACATTTTGCTTCACCCTACCCTTAGCCACAGTTGAATAACGCTTAGATTCATCTGTAGCATCCATCCCAAATCCAAAATCTGCAATCCCAAATCCGATGACACACAGACAAATTCTAGTTGTTGACGATGAAGAACACCTTCGGGAACTTGTGCAAGCCTGCTTAGAAGATTTAGGCGGATGGAAAACAGTGGGGGCAGCATCGGGAGAGGAATGTTTACAAATACTGCAAACAGAACAACCCAATGCTATTTTGCTGGATGTATCTATGCCGGGAATGGATGGGTTTGCTGTGTACGAGATTCTCCAATCCGATCCGATTACTCGATCGATTCCAGTGATTCTGCTGACAGCGAAAGTTTTGCCCAGCGATCGGGCTAAATTTGCCCAAATGGCGGTAGCTGGGGTAATTGCCAAACCCATCCAACCCATCACTTTGACGGAAGAAGTAGCAGAGATTTTGGGATGGAATGAATAAATTTTACCAGTTTTGTAAATTTTTGTAACAAGAACGGAATCTTTACCAATTCCTTACCGTTGCTATTTAGTCTCCTGTTATTCAGCTAACAGTTCTTTGCATTAGGAGGAGACTCGATGAATGCTTTTCAGGTTTTGAATGATATAAATCAGGATCTCGCAGATTCATTTTCCGGTTTGCCCACTGCTTGTCAGCAATCCACACTTGGGATTGCTCATACAGAGGAAACACCGATCGCAGGCATTAAAGTTCAAGAAAAGGATGCGACACTTATCGTTAAAGTTCACATCTCTGACATTCATCTTGTCAAATTGAATCTCCAAATCACTCCAGAAACTGTTTTAATCCAAGGTCAACCTACCGAATCGGCTGTAGTAGAAGGTTATTTCCTTCCTAGTGGATTTCAAAGTCTCATTCCGTTGCCCCACCGCGTACATCCTGAAATCTATGCGACTGAAATAGACCAGGATGGTTTAATACTTCAGATTGCTAAAGAGTTGAGAGTTGAGCAATCCGAAGTTCGGATTCAACTCTCAAATACACATCTTTGAGCGATTGCTTAAAGATGGGTATTTGACACCCAATTGACAACCGAAAGATTGATTTTTAATCAACCCAAATAAAATGAACACTTTGCAATTAGCTAATTATGATGGCAGTCTCCTGCCCGAAAACAAGATGAAAGGGAAGCAAATTCTCATCGTTGACGACCAAGAACACCTCCGCGAACTGATACAGTTGTGCCTGGAAGACCTCGCGGGATGGAACACGCTGGTGGCCGAATCAGGACAAGAATGTTTACAAATCCTACAAACAGAACGACCTAATGCTATTTTGCTGGATATATCAATGCCTGGAATGGATGGGTTTGCTGTGTACGAGATCCTCCAATCCGATCCGATTACTCGATCGATTCCAGTGATTCTGCTGACAGCAAGAGTTATGTCAAGCGATATGGCTGAATTTGCCAAAATGGACGTTGCTGGGGTAATTCGCAAACCATTTGAAGTCACCACCCTGCCGGGAAAAGTGGCAGAGATTTTGGGATGGCATGATTGAAACTCCCTGGTGTGGCAGATGCAGGATTTTTAAGAGTTTACCTCTAAATTCATAGAGTTGCTGCTTCAATCGATAGTTTAAAGGTGAAATTCCATCGCACAGGCGTAACGCCCGTGCCACAATGGAGGCGGATGAATAAAAAGGCTTTCGCACTTACCGACTAAACCTCCTCAAAAATCGCGCCTCGCTGCTGTAGATTCACCTGTATCTCCTCATCGATTCCTGAATTGTTCCCGAATCTGGCTGACTCGACATTCGCACCACTGAAATTAGTATTTGTTAAGTTCACTTCCAGCAGATTTGCGCCGCTCAAATTAGCACCGCTGAGGTTAGCTAAAGCTAGACTTGCTTTGTGCAAATCTGCACCGCTTAAATCAGCATTTCCTAAGAAAGCCCCACTCAAATCTGCACCGCCGAATTTGGCATTTTGCAGGTTGGCGTCGCTGAAATCGGCATCGTTTAAGGTTGCACCCCGGAAATTTGCCCGATCGAGATTTGCGCTGCTAAAATCCACTGCACTTAAAGTAGTTCCGCGCAAGCTGCTACCCGCGAAATCTAGTGCTGGATTGAGATTGGCGATTTTTGCCAACTCTACAAAGTTGTCGGTTTCAGCGGAAATAATGCGATCGACCATTTCCTGCAATTCCGCTTCAGCTTCCGGGACAATTTCCACTTCGCGCGGTTCAACCGGAGGTAAATTGTAGGAGAATAGCGCCCAACTGAGAGCAGGTTGGAGTTTATGTGTTTGCAGGTATATAGTCAGGGTTCTTTCTAAAACCGAATGTTGATTTGGCGTGATTTCGTGCGGCCACAAACCCTCCGCATCTGTGAGATTAATATCTTCTTTAGCAACTTCAAAAGCCGCTGCCATCCGAAATTCTTTGGCAGATAATTCTCCCAGCTTAGCACTTTTTAGCAAACCTTTTAATACTGATTTGCCCTGTTCTACTGCAAAAATCCAAGCTGGCGTTGTATCATCGCTGATTGTGGAAACGTGACAAAATATGCTCTCTGTTTCCTTAATTTTTTCCAAATTCTCGCCGCCCTGAACTCCCCGCTGACTTTCAGTTACTAAAATTTCTGCACTGCTTTGAATTGCCAGGGTTTCTTCAATTGGCAAAAGCTTGAAAGAACCGACTAACTGACGTGAGGCTACGGGTATTTCGCAGTTTTCTAGATAGAGTTTGAGCATCCCGCCTTGCAGACCAAATTTGACGCGACCACCTAGCAGGGGTTCCCAATGCTCGTTAAAATTCAGGCTCAAGTGAATGTCGAGCTGCTGGGTTTGGGGTGCAACCGATGGAACTGGAATTGCTTCTAATTGCATCCACAAGCAATCTGGGTATTTGTTGTGAGACTCTAGCGATCGCATATCGGGTAGAATTGCTGGCACTACCAGCCGGTAATTGATATTTAAATTAGTTTATCATCTCTATTTTATCACAACACAGCTTTTTTTTTGTTAAAATTGTAAATTTTCTTTAATTTTATCTTCAAGTCATTGGTTTTGCTGAATTTGGCTTTTTACCCAATTCCGAAATGCTTTTACTAATTCCAAATAGTCCATTGTTTCTGCTTGTTCCAAAAATCTGACAATCTCTAAAACAGCCACGCTGGGAAATGCTAAACTGAGTTCGCCCTCAACGTATTCTCCATTTTCTAATCTGTTGATTCTGAGTCGAGATCCATTATAAATCCAAACTTCCGGCACTCCCAGATCCGCATAAACCTGCAAACTATTTTCCGAACGGCTGGTAATATCAATTTCCACCACTAAATCCGGCGGCGGATCTTGAGTCAGATCGATTCTTTTTTTGCCTTTAACTGCACTAATATTTTGGATGTAAAAACATTCATCTGGTTCTGTACCGCTAAGTTCAGGACGCTTGAAAGTTGTGGAACCCAGAGGTTCAATTTTCACATCTAATTCTTCAGCTAAGGTTTCAACAAATCGACCCATTATTGTTTTGAAGCGTTCGTGTTCTGGAGAAGGTACCATAATTTTCAAATTGCCGCGATTATATCTCAGTCGAATTTGCCGATCGCCAATTTCGGCAAGCAAAGTTTCGTAGGTTTGCCAACTGATACCCGATAGCTCGACAATTTGTTCCGGCGGGGAGAGAGTTTGAGCAGTCATCTGATTTTAGATTTTAGATTTTAGATTTTAGATTTCTCCCGCGAATAAATCGGGGGTCAGAAACCAAATTGTTTTGGATGATAGCGATTAAAAGGGCGGGTTTTTGAGATTGTCAATTATTGGCAGATATTTTTCGTGAACCCGCCCCTACCGTATTAGGGGTAATCGACCGGACATAATATCATTCATTTGCACTTTTAGATTATATCATCTAAAAAAGCTCGATCGCTCTTTAATTACTGAGTTAAAATATGTGCTATCGAGCCAGAATATTTAGTCACCACTCTGCGCGGGAAATACCGCAGATAAATCGAGAGACAAATCTGGGAAACCTGGAATTACCACAACCTCATTCGGCAAAACCACTCGTTTGACTCGATAATCGAAACCACCTCTTTGTTTTTGATAAGGTTCGCTGTGCATTTCCAGTTGAATATCTACCAAATTAAATATCCAATAATCAGAAATTCCCGATTCAGCATAGAGAGATAACTTGGTTCTCCTGTCGTATTTCAAAGTAGAATCGGAAACCTCAATTACCAGCAAAATATCAGCAGGCTCCGGGTGAGAAGATAAATAATTATCAGAACGATTGCGAGCAATAACAACATCAGGCTCTGGTTCGCTATCAGCCGACAAAATAATCGGCTCTTGACCGCGCACGATCGCTCGTTCTTCCAGCAGTGGGTACAATTTTTTAAGCAATAGCGAATTACAAACAGAGTGAAACGTACCTTTTGCAGCCATAATGATAATTTCTCCGCGAATCAACTCAACTCGGTCATCGGGGGCGAAAAATCCCAGTTCTCCCAAACGGTGATATTCGGCGATCGAGAATCGTTTTACAGTTACGGCAGTCATAGCTTTTCTTACCCTCTACAATTACCAACCTTTCCAATTAATTCTACTCAAAAATCCCGCCCCGTGCCATCAATTCAACCTTCAGGGCTTCCGAAATTCCCACACAACCCGAAAAGCTCGCATTTTTAACCACCGTATTTTTCAAATCAGCGCGGCTCAAATCAGCACCGTTTAAATTCGCACCACTCAAATTAACACCACTTAAATCAGCATTCTTCAAATCAGTATTTGTCAAATTTGCATTTACTAAAATCGCATTCGGTAAATAAGCACTGCTCAAATTGGCGCCGCTTAAATTTGCACCGCTCAAATTCGCCCGCGGCAGCTTTGTCCGCAAATCAGCACCGCTCAAATTGGCGCTGCTGAGTTCAGCATCCCGCAAATTAGCATTGCACAAATTAGCATCAATTAAAATAGCAGCGCTCAGCAAAGCACCGCTGAGATCGGCCAAAGTCAAATCTGCCCCCTGGAGGTTAGTTTCGCGCAAATCTGCACCGTTAAAATCAGCGTAGTGCAAGTCAAAACCGCTTAAATTAGCCCCAGCAAAATCCTCAATCGGATTCAAACCCACTGTTTCTGCAAGTTGTACAAAACTCTTATTTTTATCAGTTAAAAACAGTTCGCGGACGATCGCCAATTGCTCCTGTCGGTACTGGTTAGCCTTGTCATAATCTGCTAAATACTTGTAGCCGATCTTCAAATACTTGAGAGCATTGCGCTCAATGCGATCGTCCTTGCTGGTGCGCGCGATCGACAACTGCTGGTGATAGCATTCGATCGCACCAGGCAAATCTCCCTTAGCATCGTAAGCTAGCGCCAAATTGCCCAAAGTTTCCAATTCAGAGCGCCCGTCGCCAGTATCCCGCGCGATCGCCAAACGCTGTTTCTGGTAATCAATAGCACCAGAAAAATCCTCCAGAGCACAGCAAGCATTGCCGAGATTGCCCAAAGCATTCGCCTCGCCCCGGCGATCGCCAATTTCCCGCGCTAACACCAAATGTTGCTGGTAGCAGTCGATCGCCTGAGCATAATTCAAGAGCGCTTCGTAAGCTACACCCATATTACCCAGCGCCGCACCCGATCGGCGCTTATCGTCCATTGAGCGATACAGCCCCAGCGCTTCCTGCCAAGAACCCAGCGCCGCCTCAAATTGACGCGCCTGATATTGCGAAATCCCCTGCTTGATTAGCTCGCTAGCTTGTTCGCTCATACTGTCCAAATTAGTTAATAACTAAAGCTGATATTAACTGAGATATTGCACCATTCTCGCTTAACAGGCAAGATGCCTGTTCCACGAGAAAATTCACTCTTTGTGGAACAGGCATCTTGCGCTTAACAGGCAAGATGCCTGTTCCACGAGAAAATTCACTCTTTGTGGAACAGGCATCTTGCCTGTTCATAAAAAGCTGATTGAGAATGGTGCAACATTTCAGTATGGCCCATCCCCCTCTCCCCCATCCGTATTTTCACGTCCGTACAAAAAAAAAGACAAAAAAAAGAGAGAGCTACCTAAGTAACTCCCTCTGCCATCAGGGTGCATCTACATAACACAATATAACACGATGGGGATGAGGGGTGTCACCCCCCAAACGTGAAGATGTTGTAAAGAAATGTAGATTAATTATAAAGTTACGATCCCGCCAGAAGGGCGAGCTCAGGAAAAACCGATCGCCCGCCGCTGTATCCGCTACACGACCCCCTTAACAACTGCTTAACCTGGGGCGTTAAGCTTCGCCGCCAGCAGCTCATTGGTCAGTTTGGGATCGGCCCGGCCGCCCGTTTCCTTCATCACCTTGCCGACAAAAAAGCCCAGCAGCTTAGTTTTACCGGCTCGGTACTGTTCGAGCTCCTTGGGATTGGCGGCTAACACCGCATCGATCGCTTGCTCGATCGCCCCAGTATCCGAAATTTGAATCAAACCCTTGCTTTCAACAAACTTCTGAGGCGAACCACCGTTTGCCAGCAACTCCGGCAAAATATCCTTAGCGATTTTGCCACTGATCGTACCGGCCTCAATTAGCCCCAGCAGTTCGGCTAAATCCTGCGGTTGGAAAGGAATTTCTGCGATCGCCAGTTTTTCATTTTTCAGATAAGCAGTAATATCGCCCATCACCCAATTGGCAGCTTGTTTAGCCACAGCACCAGCGGCGATCGATTTTTCAAAATACTCCGCCACCGCTTTGTCGTCAGTCAGCACCCGCGCGTCGTAGGGAGAAAGACCAAGCTCAGTTTCGTAGCGATGGCGCTTCATTGCCGGCAATTCTGGCAGTTGAGCTTGCCAATCCTGCAATTGCTCAGTCGAAACTTTGATCGGAGGCAAATCCGGTTCCGGGAAATACCGATAATCGCTCGCACCTTCCTTAACCCGCATACTGAAAGTACACTGCTTGTTTTCATCCCACAGCCTGGTTTCTTGGATGATGGTTTCGCCATTTTCCACAGCTTGAATTTGCCGCTCGATCTCATAATCGATCGCCCGTTCGATCGCATTAAAAGAGTTCATATTTTTAATTTCCACCTTCGTGCCGAACTCTTTTTGGCCAACGGGGCGCACCGAAATATTCACGTCGCACCGGAGCGAACCTTCCTGCATATTCCCGTCGCCAACACCGATGTAGCGCACGATCCGGCGCAATTCTTGACCGTATTCGGCAGCTTCCGCGCCCGATCGCAAATCCGGTTCCGAAACAATTTCGATTAGAGGCACACCGGCGCGGTTGTAATCCACCATTGAATAAGTTGAACCGCTGAGCCGATCGCTGCCGCCGTGAACCAATTTTCCGGCATCTTCCTCCATGTGCAAGCGAGTGATACCGATTTTTTTTCGAGTAGAATTTCCCGTCTCATCCACCAGTTCAATTTCTAGCCAACCGTTAGTAGCGATCGGCAAATCGAACTGAGAAATTTGATAATTTTTCGGCAAATCGGGATAGAAATATTGCTTGCGGTCAAACTTACTGTAAGGTGCGATTTCGCAGTTGAGAGCCAGCCCTGCTTTCACCGCATACTCCAGCACTTTTTGATTTAATACGGGCAAAACTCCCGGCATTCCCATACAAATTGGGTCTATGTTAGTATTTGGGGCATTGCCAAATTCTGTAGAAGAACTGGAGAAAATTTTAGTATTCGTACTTAATTGACAATGAGTTTCGAGGCCGATAATGGCTTCGTACTGAGTTCGGTTTTTTATCGAAGAGGGTGCAGAAGCAGTCATAAGCAATTTAAAAGACTGAATAACTTTAGATTTTATTTTAGCTTTTTATTGACCAAACTGATTGGAGATTATTTGTAGGTAGCGGCGGTTTCATTGGTGTCAGCAAGCGCCTCAAACCCTGAGTTCGGCAGGTTTAAACCCCTGTCGGACTTGGGGAAAGCGTGTTTAGTTGAGACAAATGGGGATCTCCCTAAGCAACACCCTGCTACAGATTGGCGATCGACCCAAGGCTGCAGCCACGTCGATCTCCTTTGGATCGCCCCCCAAACAACAACTCTGTGCAAAAATATACTTAGCGCCTGCTCCTGCCCGCACCATTCCCTTACCCAGGAGAGTTTTAGATCGATCGACTACAATTGCCGATCGATCTACACCCCAAATCCTTTTACTGGCAGTATTTAATACAATACGCTTGGGTTAAAACGCTTTATTCCCGGCGAGATCCCTTGCAGCATCCCCCTGGTTGTTGGGCGACGCAAGAGTAAGTTTTTGTCCCCCCAACAACCAGGGGGGCGCCAAGGCGATCGGGCTTAACCCAAGCCTATTGGTCTTCAATAACGCCGCTCGTCTCCAACGATCGGCTCCACGCACAGACTAAAAATTAAAAATGTATAATTTAACAGGAAATTACATATTTTTAATTTTTAAGCTTTAATTTTGAATTCTCAAAGTAACACTTGCCTAAGTGTCAAAACTATGCGTGAAATTCCAGTTAAAAGTGCCACACTGTTTCCGAACAGCATCACTGAGCTAGAGCAGGCGGAATTAGCCCTCGAACTCGCTTGGAACGAACTCGAAAAACAAACAGCAGAAACCATTGCTCACATTGCCAACACTGGCTCAGCAAACACACAGGAAATTAGCGATCGCTTCGCCAGGGCGAAGCAACTCCGGCAGCAACTTCAAACTCAAATAAAAAAAGCCAACTCGCGGCGGGAATTTCACCTAGAAAACTCACCAATGGCCGTTGTAGAGTGGGACAAAGAATTTCGGGTAGTGCAGTGGTCGCCAATGGCAGAAAAAATATTTGGCTGGAGTGCAGCAGAAGTAATCGGCAAATACTGGCACGAATGGTCAATAGTTCATCAAGAAGACTTCGAGGAAGTGTGTGCCGTCACAAATCAACTATTACACAGCAGAGAACCCCGCAACATTTGCCGCAACCGCAACTATACAAAAGATGGCTCAGTAATTTACTGTGAATGGTACAATTCCGCACTAATCGATGAATCGGGAAGAGTAGTTTCAATTCTCTCTTTTGCCAGAGACATAACCGATTTCCACCGCGCTCAAGAAGAACTGCATAGGCGCGAACAAGCTTTCAGCGCCATCGCCGAAAATGCGACCGATATTATCGCCCGGTTCGATCGCAAACTCTGCCTCCTTTACATCAACCCAGCAGTAGAATCAACAATTGGAAAACACGCCGAAAAATTGATTGGCAAAACCAACCAAGAATCAGGAATGCCACCGCACCTGTGCAGCCTGTGGGATGAGGCTTTTATGAAAGTTTTTGGTAGCGGCAAACAAGAAACCATAGAATTTGACTTGCCCACTTCCGAAGGCATAAAATATTACCACTGTCGAGTCATTCCCGAGTTTGCTGAAGACAATTCAGTAGAAACAGTTTTATCCATCTCCCGCGACATCACAGAACTCAAACAAGTCGAAGATCAGTTGCGACAAAGCGAATCCAAATTTAAAGCCATAGTAGATTCTAATATTATCGGCTTAATTTTTTGGGATCTTGACGGCCACATTACAGATGCGAATGCGGCTTTTTTAAACACGGTAAATTATACGCGGGACGAGCTGCTTGCCGGAAAAGTTAACTGGCAAGAAATGACACCACCTGAATACGTGGGTTTAGATACAGAAAAAGTTGCCGAACTGAAGGCTAGAAATACGGTTGTTCCCTTTGAAAAAGAATTTATATGCTCCGATGGTAGCCGCGTTCCGGTGCTGCTGGGCAGCACATTTTTAGAAGGAACGAAGCAGTTAGGCGTCAGTTTTGTGCTGGACTTGAGCGAGCGCAAGCAGGCAGAATTGGAACTGCAAAAACATCAGCAACTTTTAGAGAGTATTGTTACAACTATACCTAATTTTCTCTACATTTACGATGCAGTAAAAAACCAAAATATTTATGCAAATGAATCTGTCACAGCTATGCTGGGATACACTCCCCAAGAATTGCAAGATTTGGGGACAGATGCTGTAGCCAACTTAGTTCATCCCGATGATCTGTTAAAGCTAATTACAGGTATGGAGCGACTAAAACACAGTAGGAATCCCTATGAAACCGATGACAGAGATTACAGAATCAAACACAAAAATGGGGAATGGCGCTGGGTGCACGCTCGCTCTAAAGTTTTCAAAAGAACGCCAGACGGACAAATGAGGCAAATTATCGGTTCCGTACTCGACATCAGCGATCGCAAACAAGCCGAAGAATCATTAAAACAGCAAAAAGAACTGCTGCAAACAATCTTCGACAACGTGCCGATTATGCTCGCATTATTAGACAAAAATGGTCAAATAAACTGGGTGAACCGCCACTGGGAACAAGTGCTAGGCTGGAGTTTGGCAGAAATCAAAAACCGTGATATCTTGGCAGAATTTTATCCGCAGCCAGAATACCGTCAATATGTTTTGGATGAAATAAAAGCAGCAAATGAGAAGTGGAGCGACTTCAAAACAAAAGTTAAAGACGGGCGAATTATCGACACTTCTTGGGCAAATGTTCGTCTTTCAGACGGCAGTTGTATCGGCATTGGTCAAGATATCACCGAACGCAAACGAGTAGAACTTGAGCTCAAAGAACTCAACGAAACTTTAGAAGCTCAAGTCGCGCAACGTACTGCAGAATTAGAGATTTTTTTTGATGCTTTGCCCGATCACATTTTTGTGGTAGATCGCGAGAAGATGCGCCTGTCTTTTGTCAACCAATCTGTTGCCCAAACTGCTGGATTAAATAGCAGAAAAGAGATGCAGGGCAAAACTATTTTTGAATGTTTCTCCCCAGAAATAGCCACAAAATTCTCTAGGGAAAATTCGCAGGTATTTGAAACAGGGGAAACTCTGCACTTGCAGGATAAATTTGTGATTGCTGGCGACACTACTTACTACGATACTTTTAAAATTCCCCTCAGAAATCTCGACGGCGAGGTTTATGCTTTAATTGGCACTTCTCGCGATATCACTGAGTTGGTAGAGACAAAACAAGCTTTGTCAGAACGCACAGAGCAATTAGAAGCTGCCAATCAAGAATTAGAATCTTTTTCTTACTCAGTTTCCCACGACTTGCGCGCACCTTTGCGACACATTTCAGGTTTTGTAGAAGCGTTGAAACAGCGGCTAGAATTAACTGAGGCTTTGAGCGATCGCAAAATAGTTCACTATATGGAAGTAATTGAAGACAGCAGCCAAAAAATGAGCCTGTTGATTGACGGTTTGCTCGCCCTGTCGCGGGTGACTCGCACCGAGTTGAGGCAAATTCCGATCGATCTGAGCCGTTTGGTACAAAATGCGATTAAATTGACTAAACCACCAACAGTCGCAGATCCGGCCCAAACTCCCCACAGTGTTGAATTTGCCGTCGGAGATTTGCCGACAGTAATGGGAGATTCAACCTTGCTGCAACAGGTGTTCAGCAACTTGATTAGCAACGCCGTCAAGTTCAGCCGCGGACGCACTCCGGCTACAATAGTTATTGAGGGTTTACCGGATGGGACGATTTTTGTCAAGGATAACGGGGTGGGTTTTCCGATGGAATATGCCGATCGCCTGTTTGGAGCCTTTCAGAGGCTGCACTCCCAGAGAGAATTTGAAGGTACGGGCATCGGTTTGGCGATCGTCCAGCGGATTATTCACCGCCACGGCGGTACGGTTTGGGCCGAAAGCCTACCTAGTCAAGGAGCCACCTTTTACTTTAAACTAGGGCAAACAATCTCAAACGGTAATATAGATTCATAAGTTAAGTCTATAAGAGTTTTAAATGAAAAATTTAAAACTCTTATAGACTTAAATAAGTCACAATCGGTGAGAGCATCCGAATTTTGGTGTGACAGGAGTGTTCACTGTTAGGGATGGAAGCGAAAGATATAGGCGGGGCTGTGCAAGATGCTCGTACTCCTAAAAAATGCTCTTTTAAAAATTGGGGTGCTCCCCAATCGGTTCGTCAGCCCTCGACTGCAGGTGCTAAATAAAGGTCTTGCGAGTAGAGTATATAATTAATTTTGCTAAAAATATCGAGATAAAATTAATAACAAAACTAAGTCTAAAAAATTACTAGCAAAAACACAAATAACCAATTGAAAACATCCCCAATACCTTATGTTAGATATAAATGAAACCAACTATCTACTAAAAATGGTAGCGGAATCAACATTAAACTTGTTGATTATCGAAGACATGGCAGAAGATATGGAATTAATAGTGCTCGCCTTAGAATCGGGAGGGGTAAATTTTAAGTGCGACACGGCAGAAACAGCAACAGAGTGCAGAAAACTGCTCGAAAATTGCCAGTACGATGCTGTACTCTCAGATTATCGCCTCCCCGGCTTCAACGGTTTAGAAGTGTTGAAATTAATGCAGGAATTAGGGCAAGACATACCCTTGATTTTAGTAACGGGAAGTTTGGGAGAAGAAGCGGCAGTTGAGTGCATCAAAGCGGGAATGACAGATTACGTCTTAAAAGGGCGGCTGTTTAGGTTGCCAACAGTCTTAGAACGATCGCTCCAAGAATACAAAATGCGACGCCAGCAACAAGAAGCGATCGCCCAAATTCAGCGGCAAGCGACTCGTGAAGCGATAGTCAACCGCATCGTTCAAGCCATGCGCTTCACCCTTGTACTCGACGAAGTGCTGCAAACCACCGCAGATCAACTGCACGAAGCTCTCGAAATCAGCGGCTGCGCGATATTGCAGCCAGATGCTGAGGGCAAGATCGGGATTCGCTACATGAGCTTAAAGGCAGCCGACAGAGAACGGGCGATCGGTCTAAATTGCGACTTTGCCCAACACTATCGCTTCTCCCTCGCCCGCGGAGAAACGATCGCCCTCGCCGAGTTATCGACTCTGAACCCGGAACTGCAAGCATCAGCGCAATTTTTAGGGTTTCACTCGATCGCGATCGCACCGCTGCTATACCAGCAATCATTTTTGGGAGGAATTTGCCTCTACCAGTGCGATCGGGCCCGCTCTTGGACTACAGAAGAACTATCGCTAGTCAAAGCCATATCCGATCAGTGCGCGATCGCGATCCACCAAGCCGAACTCTACCAACAAGCCCAAACCGAACTTGCAGAACGCAAGCGCGCCGAAGCAGCAGTCTGCGGCATCCAGCAGCAGCTAGCCACAATGGCAGCCAACATTCCCGGCTCAGTCTACCGCACCGTGCTGCATCCAGACGGCACAATCTCCATGCCCTACATCAGTCCGGGCGTGCGCGAAGTTACTGGGTTCGGGGCCGAAGAAGTGATTTCGCACCCGGAACTGTTGACCGAAATCATCCATCCAGAGGACAAAAGCTCGTCTGACAGCCTCGTAGCAGCATCGAGAGCGAGTCTTTTGCCCTGCGATCGCCAGTACCGCATCGTTCTGAGATCGGGGGAGGTAAAGTGGGTGCAAGACAGCGCTAAATTTTCCAAAAACGAAAACGGCGACGTAATTATAGACGGAGTAGCCCTCGACATCAGCGATCGCAAACAAGCAGAATCAGCCCTGCGCCAAAGCGAACAGCGATTTCGCTCGCTGATTGAAAACGCCACAGACATCACGATCATTCTCGACGCCGAAGGAATCTTCCGCTACATCAGCCCTTCGGTTAAGCGAATTTTAGGGTACGCGCCCCACCAGGCGATCGGCCGCAGCGCCTTAGAAATAGTTCACCCCGACGACAGCGCTACGATCACCGAAACCCTCCACAAAGCCATTGAAAACCCCAAAAGAAGCCAGTGCCCAGTTGAGTACCGAGTCCGCCACCGCAACGGTTCCTGGTGTTATGTAGAAGCTGTAGCCACCAACTTGCTCTACGATCCAGCAGTCAAGGGAATCGTGATTAACTGTCACGACATCACTCAGCGCAAACTCGCCGAAGAACAACTGCTGCACGATGCTTTTCACGACGCCCTCACCGGATTGCCCAACAGATCGCTATTTACCGATCGGCTCGAACACGCTCTGAGGCTGGCAAAACGGCGCAAAGACTACTCGTTTGCCGTGCTGTTTCTCGATTTAGATAGATTTAAAGTAGTCAACGATTCCCTCGGCCACGCCATCGGCGATCAATTGCTAGTATCGATCGCGCGGCGTCTGGAAGCTTGTCTGAGGCCCGGAGATACAGTAGCCCGCATCGGAGGAGACGAGTTTGTGCTGTTGCTAGAAGACATCGAGGGCATCAATGAAGCTAGCAGCATTGTCAACCGACTGCAAAAGAAAATCACCTCCCCTCTCCTTCTAGACGGACACGAAGTATTTATCACCGCCAGCATCGGCATAGCTTTGAGCTCTGGCGAATACCTGGAACCGACAACCCTGCTGCGCGACGCCGACACAGCAATGTACCGCGCCAAAGAACTTGGCAGAGCCCGACACGAAGTTTTCAACAGTTCCATGCACGCCCACGCTTTGCGACTGTTGCAGCTCGAAAACGACCTGCGGCGGGCGATCGAATCAATTAGAGAACCCGCCACAGAAGAAGACTTTCCCCCATCCCCCGAATCAGCCTTACCTCCCTTATCCGCAGCGCCCCAGTTTATTATTCACTACCAGCCGATCGTGTCGATTGCCAATAACACAATTACCAGTTTTGAGGCCCTAGTGCGCTGGCAGCATCCAGAACGAGGCTTAGTTTCCCCCGGCGAATTTATCACCATCGCCGAAGAAACCGGCTTGATCGTACCCCTGGGCCGCTGGGTACTTCGCACAGCTTGCCACCAAATCCGCCAGTGGCAGCAGCTATTTCCCAGCCACCCCCCGTTGAGCGTTAGCGTCAACATTTCTGTCAAACAGTTTTCTCAGCCAGATTTAATCGAATACATCGATCGAGTCCTCGCAGAAACTCACCTCGACGGCAGCAGTTTAAAACTAGAAATTACCGAAAGTGTACTCATAGAAAATTCCGAATCAGTAACAGCAATGCTGGTGCAGCTCAGAACCCGAAACATAGACTTGTGCATTGACGACTTCGGCACCGGCTATTCCTCGCTCTCCTACCTGCACCGCTTCCCCACCAATACCTTAAAAATAGACCGCTCTTTTGTTAGCAGGATGGGAGGTGAGTTCGATTTCAGTAAAGGAGGGATTGACCCGACAGAAATTGTGCGGTCGATCGTTACTTTGTCCCACAATTTAGGCATGGATGTAGTAGCCGAAGGAGTCGAAGAAGCCTCGCAACTATCTATACTAAAAGGGTTAAAATGTGAGTACGCCCAGGGATTCTTTTTCTCAAAGGCAGTAGACTCTCAAACAGCAGCAGCCTTAATCCGACAGCAAGCAGAAAATCAGAATTTGCTGACATTTAGTTTGTTAGAGAAAGGCTATTAAAAAAACACGGCATTTTGTGAGTCCCGTTTCAGCATAAAATCTTAAAATATTTTAAAGCTGTCCCTAACAGGCGTCAGTTAATAACTACGGCATCCAAATCATTATGACTATTGGCTACCTCGCCCTCGTTCTCCACGCCCACTTGCCCTTTGTTCGCCACCCCGAAAGCGACTACGTTTTAGAAGAAGAATGGCTGTTTGAGGCGATCGCGGAAACCTATATTCCCCTGCTGCAAGTCTTTGAAGGGCTCAAGCGCGACGGCATCGACTTTAAAATTACCATGAGCATGACACCGCCCTTGGTTGCCATGCTGCGCGACCCCTTGCTGCAAGACCGCTTCGACGACCACTTGGCCAAACTCGAAGAATTAGCCGATCTCGAAATCGAACACAACAGCGGAAACGGCCACCTCCGCTATTTGGCAGAACATTACGCCGCCCATTTCTCTCAAGTCCGCAACTTTTGGGAAAAGTACGATCGAGATTTAGTCAAAGCCTTCAAAGAACACCAAGATACCAACAACCTCGAAATCATCACCTGCGGTGCCACCCACGGCTACCTACCGCTGATGAAAATGTACCCCGAAGCAGTTTGGGCACAAATTCAAGTAGCTTGCGACAACTACGAAGCAAACTTCGGCCGCCGACCAAAAGGCATTTGGCTGCCCGAATGCGCCTACTATGAAGGCTTAGAGCGGATGTTAGCCGACGCAGGCCTCCGCTACTTTCTCACAGACGGTCACGGCATCCTCTACGCCCGCCCGCGTCCCCGCTACGGCAGCTACGCCCCAATTTTCACCGAATGCGGAGTCGCAGCCTTCGGCCGGGATCACGAATCCTCGCAGCAGGTTTGGTCTTCCGAAGTCGGCTATCCCGGCGCCGCCGAATACCGCGAATTCTACAAAGATTTGGGCTGGGAAGCTGACTACGATTACATTAAGCCCTACATCATGCCCAACGGCCAGCGGAAAAATACCGGGATTAAATATCACAAAATCACCGGTCGCGGATTGGGTTTAGGCGATAAACAGTTGTACGATCCTTACTGGGCAAGGGAAAAAGCAGCGGAACACGCCAGCAATTTTGCTTTTAACCGCGAACGCCAAGTCGAACACCTCAACGGCATTATGCAGCGTCCGCCGATTATTGTTTCGCCTTACGACGCCGAACTTTTCGGTCACTGGTGGTACGAAGGGCCTTGGTTCTTAGATTACCTGTTCCGCAAGAGTTGGTACGACCAAAATACCTACGATATGACGCACTTAGCCGATTATTTGCGGGGAAATCCGACTCAGCAAGTGTGCCGCCCGTCTCAGTCTAGCTGGGGTTTCCGGGGTTTCCACGAATATTGGCTCAACGATACCAATGCTTGGATTTACCCGCACTTGCACAAAGCAGCGGAACGGATGATTGAGTTGGGAAGCATGGAACCTGCAGATGAGTTGCAGTGGCGGGCTTTGAACCAAGCGGCGCGGGAAGTGCTGCTAGCTCAATCTTCTGACTGGGCGTTTATCATGCGTACAGGGACGATGGTTCCCTATGCAGTGCGGCGCACTCGATCGCACTTAATGCGCTTTCACAAGCTTTACGATGAAGTGAAAGAAGGGAAAGTTGATTCGGGTTGGTTGGAGAAGGTTGAGGAGATTGATAATATTTTCCCTGAAATTAACTATCGCGTTTATCGATCGCTTTAAGCAAGTTTTAAGTTGCTCGTTCCCAGGCTCTGCCTGGGGACGCATTCCCGGAGGCTCTGCCTCCTCTTTTTCTCCCCAATCGACGAGGCAGAGCCTCTGGATATCGGTTCCCAGGCAGAGCCTAGGAACCAGTTAATCTCCTAATTAGTATTACACCTTTTTTGCCGCCCTTCTCTTCCACCACAAACCCATTCCCGCAGCCACAAACGTACCAACAGCAGTCATCGGTTCCGGTACAGGTTCATACTCATAAGTAGGTCGGCGGGAAAATCCATAAGTATGTAACAAAATATTAAGTCGGGTGACTGGACTTGAATTTAATACGTT
>NZ_JAUBUC010000077.1:0-30577 GCF_036705285.1 Microcoleus sp. B4-C1
TCCCGCCCGTCCTTTTTGGACGGGCGGGACGCCCATCCCACTTTCAAGAGTGGAAGTTATTTAATTCTCATTCCTAACTGCTTTTGTCAAGGCAGAGAGAGACTTTATGAGTTTGATGGGTTTTTTTGTAAAAGTTTGATACATTCTTCTAAGTAAACCTTGTGGCTATCGAGGAGAGAGTGTAAATGGCTTTTTGACCGAAAGCCTCCAGGATACCCGCCACGTGATTCATCCGTGCAGAAATAAAAAACCTGTATCCGATAAAGTCGCCCCCGAATTTATCTCGCGCAAGTCAATACTTCAATTCTAAAATCTAAAATCTAAAATCTAAAATCGCGCAATCGATTGACTGCCCCATAATACGTTTGTTTACTCCGCTCATTGACAAGGGGGCAAAACGATGCGTTTTTTTGTTTAACCCCAAACATAGCCACATAAATCCCCAGACAATACATGATATTCATTCTGTAAAAATACCACTAACTTGCCAGAAGTAATCTCAGCTCGATGAGTCTCCAACCAGCCTGTAATCTCCTGTTTCTTTTATCGTTTATGGGTCTGATTTAGGGTTGAGTTTGGGAGTATTTTTCACCTAATCCGTGCGCGGTTTAATCGCGAAAGTTTGAAGGGCGAGAGTGTTGAATTATTTGGTAGGCTGTCGTGCATTTAAATTGTATATTCAGGGCGGGCGGGACGCCGAACCCCCTACTTCCCACACGAATTTATTTTTTTTGATATACAATTTAAATGCCGCCACAGCTTAGGTTTTTGAGAATAGTAAGCTGTGGAGCATTTAAACCACTAACGAGGCCAGTAGGGTGCGTCAGCTCTCGATCGCTTCCACCGGCAAGGGAAACGCGGAGGACGCTCCGCACCCTACAATACTATTTTAAATGCTCCACAGCTTATCAGAGCGCAATTAGAGCTGAAATGAGGAGCGATCGCACCAACCCGGTTTTATCAAAAAATCGGGTTTTTAGATGTGGCATTAATGGCGAGGCTTGGTGGCGATCTGCTGCCAATAATACCTGCAATTGACACAATCCTCGACGCGGGATCGTTGCCGATGGTAAAACTTGTGTTGGGAAAAAACTTGACATCAGCGGGTAATTGAAAGTAAAAATAAATAAAAGCAATAAAAGCAATGAGGCTTTATGTTTGATTCGCAATTTGATTCGCAATTTGATTCGCAATTTGATTCGCAATCGGCGATCGGCAAGTGTGGCATTGAGAAGTTGCTATACCCTAAAACAATTTATGCTAAAATACATCCGGTAATATACGGAGTATCTAGGATTTTTTCGCAATCTAAAATATAAAAGATAAAATCTAAAATGGCAACAGCTATTGTTGAGCTGGAAATCTCCAAACTCCCGCCAGAAATTACGGTTGATGAGCGTTACAGCAAAGCCTTGGTTTTAATTCGACTGCACGGAAAACCGCTCGGTCAAGCTCTTTTGTCCGTAGTCGGAGGTGGCATTGGCGGTGACGAATTACGGGAAACACTGATGAACGCTGCGGGGGACAACTTGTGGAAAAACTTGCTCTACGAGACTCTAGAATGGGATGAGCGGGGGTCGGTGGAGGTATTGCCGATCGCTACAGTAGCGGTTTGCACGCGCGATCGCCCGGAAGATTTGCGGCGCACTCTTGACGCGCTGATGCAGCTCCCAGACGAGGGTCAGGAATACTTAGTAATTGACAATTGCCCCAGCACGGACGCGACGAAGGAACTGGTCAAAAATTACCCACAAGCCCGCTATGTGCGCGAAGACTTACCAGGCTCCAGCGCTGCCCGTAACCGAGCTTTACGCGAAGCTAAACATGAATTCGTAGCGTTTACAGATGACGATGCGGCCCCCGATCCGAACTGGCTGCGATCGCTCTTGCGAAATTTCAGCGATCCGCGAGTGATGTGCGTCACGGGGCTGGTGATGCCCTTGGAACTGGAAACCGAAGCGCAAGAATGGTTCGAGCGCTACAGCCCCCACGGGCGGGGATTTGAGCGCCGAGTTGTTGATGGGGCGCACTGCAATCCTCTGATTGTGCATCTTGTGGGAGTTTCGGCGAGTATGGCTTTGCGGAAAAGTTCGATCGACTACATTGGGCTGTTTGACGAAGCTTTGGGGGCGGGAACGCCCACGGTGGGTGGCGAAGACTGTGAACTTTTTGCCCGCATTTTGCGCGCGGGCTACTGCATTGTCTACGAGCCGAGAGCATTGAGTTGGCACCGCCATCGGCGCACTTGGGAAGAATTGCGAAAAACGCTCCAAGGCTACGGCATCGGAGTCTATGCTTTCTGGACGCGGATGTTTGTAATCAACAGAGAATTCAGTGTGCCTCTATTAGCTTGGGGATGGCTGTGGTATAAGCAAATTCCTGAATTAATTGCTTCTTTGCGAAAGCAGCCGGATGCGGTTCCGAGGGATTTGCTGTGGGCTCAACTGCGGGGCTGCATTAGCGGGCCGATGGCTTATTTTGCTTCTAGGAAGTTGTTACAAAAAATGAAGGGGAGCAATGAATAGGGATTTGTAGATTATTTTTAACGGCCGATGAAGGGAGATGAAATGCAGATGAAGTTAATTGTTGTAATGTAAATATGGAAAATCTAACAGTTAGCATAATTATTCCTAGCCACAACCGAAGTTCTTCGCTGCGGCGGGCTTTGGATGCTTTGCACTTGCAGACTTATCCGATCGACCTGATCGAGGTTATTGTAGTGGCAGATAGCTGCATAGATAATACTTTGGCAATGCTACAAGACTATAAAGCTCGGTTTAAAGTGCAGGGGATCGAGGTAAATTGCCAGAGTGCTGCCATCGCCCGCAATACGGGAGCGGCTTCGGCTACGGGGCAATTGCTGCTGTTTCTCGACGACGATATCGAAGCGCTGCCGCCTTTGGTGGAAAGTCATGCGCGGGTTCACTCTTTGCGTCCGGGCTCGGCTGTCATGGGCCCCTATCCGCCTAAGTTGCATGGAGGAACTACATTGTTCGAGGTGGAAGTGCGATCGTGGTGGGAAGAGAAGTTTTATCAGATGAGTCAGCCTGGTCATCGATTTACTTATCTAGATTTGCTCAGCGGCAACCTTTCTTTGGATGCAGAACTGTTTGCTCGTCTCGATGGGTTTGATTCGGCTTTTGGGAACTGTGGCGGAGAAGATTATGAGTTTGGGATGCGTTTGCTGAAAGCTAATGTACCTTTTGTTGTGGCTGCTGAAGCAGTGGGCTATCATTACGAACACGAAACTAACAATCTCGATCGCTCTTTCGGCAGATTTCGTCAGGAAGGGCGATCGAATGTTTTGATCGGGTACCGACACCCGGAACTTAGACCGATACTGCCGATAGCAGCCTACGAAACTGCTGACTCGCTGGTGGATAAAATTTTGGTGGCGGTCACGTTTTTGTGCCCGGCTGCTGTGGATTGGCTGGCTGTGGGACTGAGGCAATCTCTTGATTTACTCGAAAGCTTGCGGATGCGGGGAACTTGGCGGTGGTTGCGGGCAAAATTGCGCGCTTATTGGTATTTGCGGGGTGCTATTGATGAGTTGAAAAGTCGATCGGCTCTTTCTAGTTTTATGCAAGGTGAGCCTGCTGGTGCTGACTTGGGCAGACATGAAATTGAAATCGATTTGCAGGAAGGTTGGGAAGCAGCAGAACGAATCATTGACGAGAAAAAACCCGATGGCATTTACCTCAGTTACGGTGAACTGTCTGTCGGTCACGTCACTCCCAAATTCGGTGTAGAGCCACTGCGGGGCGCTCACTTGCGATCGATTCTGGCCCTTGACTTTGCCGAACCCCTGGCTCGGGCGATCGCGGTTAAGGGTATGCCCAAAAGTGCTGCTCATTCCGAGCCTAGCTTGGTTGACAACACCCTACTTCAAAATCTACTGTTATTTACAGTAGTAGACCAAGAACAACTGAAAAATTCTTCCTATAACTGACATAATTAGATTAGAGAAAAAACAGAATATAGAGGTGTAATTAAGTAAGCGTTTAATTAATCGTAAGTAAGTAGTAATTGAGAGTTAAAATCAAGAGAAATTAACAAGGGTAATTATGGCAATAAAATTGATTGAAGCTAATTTTTTAGAACCAATTGCTGACAAGCTGACCCTGGTGCAGAATCAGAATTTGGTTAAGATTCAGCCCTGGGAGGCATCCGGGCCAGAACCTCAGATAGCTGCCGGAGGTGTGCGGTGAGAAATGCTGGAACGCTGGTTTATCGGCGCAAAATGGCTCAGTGGTTCGATTTGCTGCGGGTGTTGGTCGATCGCGAGATGAAATTACTTTACAAGCGATCGACCTTGGGGATTGCTTGGACTTTAATCAGTCCGCTGTTACAGTTGGCTGTATTTTCCTTTTTGTTTCGCTCTGTCGTACCCCTTAATATTCCAAAATTTTCTTCCTTTGCTTTCAGCGGCTTGTTAATCTGGAATTGGTCTCAAACGGTATTATTTAAATCAACGGCATTAATTACCAATCATAAGCCACTAATCAGGCAGCCAAATTTCCCGTCGGCAATTTTGCCGGTAGTCACGACGACGACGGGGCTCATTCACTTTTTCTTAGCATTGCCGGTGTTACTTATCTTTCTGGCAATTGATGGCGCTCCTCTGAATGCAGTGCTCTTGTTGTTGCCGCTGCTGATGATTATTCAGTTTGTTTTGACAGTTAGTTTTGCTTATCCCCTTGCCGCTTTGAATGTCACTTTCCGCGACACTCAGCACACTTTGGGAGTAGTTTTGCAGATGCTGTTTTACCTGACTCCGATTTTCTACGACATCAGCAGCGTCCCGGAAAAATTTAAGATTTTTTATTACTTAAATCCAATGGTGCCCCTGATTGAAGCTTACCGCGCCATACTTCTTAAAGGTATGCAGCCGGATTGGTCTGCTCTGTTAATTTTGAGCTTGGCTGTGGCGGCTCTTTTACCCATCGGACTGGGAATTTTTAGACGGCAAAGCGCTCATTTTGTGGAGGAAGTGTAAATGCGTGAAGCAATTATTGTCAAAGGTTTGGGTAAGCGTTTTAACCGCTACTCTACCGCGAAACCTCATACGATTATGGAAGCCGCTTTGTCCGGTTGGTGGAAGCTGAAGCCGGAGGCGAGTTTTTGGGCGCTGCGGAATATAAATTTTACTGTTTCTCCGGGCGAAATGCTGGGAATTCTTGGCAAGAATGGCGCGGGAAAATCAACGCTGCTGCAACTTATCGGCGGTATTTGCCGGGCTGAGGAAGGATCTATTAAAGTTAACGGCAGAATTGGCGGCTTGTTGGATTTGGGTGCGAGTTTTCACTCGGATCTAACGGGCAGAGAAAACGTGTTTGTGGGTGCGGTGGTGGCCGGTTTGACTCGCCGGGAAGTGGCGCGCAGGTTTGACGATATTGTGGAATTTGCAGAGTTAAAACAGTTTATTGACAGCCCGACGCGGACTTACAGTACGGGGATGAAAATGCGGCTGGCTTTTTCGGTGGCGGTGCATACCGATCCAGAAGTGCTTTTAGTTGATGAACATTTGTCGGTTGGTGATGTGGCTTTTCAAACTAAATGTTTGAATAAGATAACTGAGTTTAAGAATCAAGGATGCGCGATTGTTTTGATTTCTCACACTGCGTCGCAAATTCAGAAAATGTGCGATCGGGCTTTGTGGCTGAAATCCGGTGAAATAGTGGCTTATGGGGAACCGGAAGTAGTAGTGGGTCAGTATTTGTCAGAAATGCGATCGTCCACAGAAAATAGCACTCCCCTGCGTGCTGCTGAAGCTACAAGTAGTGGCTCGCCACTGCGAGGTAATCAGAATCGCTTCGGTACTATGGAAGTAGAAATTACCGATGTCAAAGTGTCGCCAAATACGGAAATAGATAGCGGTGATGCTATTAGCATTGAAATTCATTATTCGGTGGCGCAGGAAATTTCTGCTGCTATTTTTGCCGTGACAATCAGCAGGGATGATGGTCAAAGTTGTTTTGAGACTAATACTAATCAAATGGGCAGACTGCTGCCGCTGGTGAAAGGGAAAGGCAAAATCCGGCTGCAAATAGATAGGCTGGATTTAGGAAACGGTCAGTATTACGTGAATGCTGGGGTTTACGAGGAAACTTTGGCTTACGCCTACGATTATCAGTGGCAGGTTTATCCGCTGTACGTGCGATCGACTGTAAACCAAAAAACGATTCTTTGTCCGCCGTACCGCTGGGAATTTGAGGGCAAAATGCCACTTTTGGATGTGGCTGAACCAGGCGCTGCAACTTACGATTTGGATAAGAATAATCCCGGCTACGCCAAGATTTTGACTCAGTTAGAAAATAAGCAAAAACCTGACTTTTTAATAATTGGTGCTCAAAACTGTGGCACAGAATATCTATACAGCCATCTCGAAAATCACTTGCAAATTATCAAAGAAGGTTCTCGAGATATTCACTTTTTTGAATTAAATTTTGAGCGTGGTGTTGATTGGTACAGCAAGCAGTTGACACGGAGTGTAGCGAGTGAGAAGGTGCTCCTGTGGGAGATGACTTCTTACTATATTTATCATCCTTTGGTGGCGGAGCGAGTTTACAAGTGTTTCCCGGATGTTAAGCTGATTGTAATGCTGCGAAACCCGGTAAAACGAGCGTGGATGCACTATCATTTAGAAGTGGCGCGAGGCTCCGAAAAGTTGGATTTTGAAAAGGCGATCGCTTCTGAACCCGATAGACTCAAAGGTGAGATTGAAAAAATCAAAGCAGATGAAAATTATTACAGTTTCAATCACCAGCATTATTCCTATTTGTCGCGGGGAATTTATGTAGAACAAATCAAAAATTGGCTCGACTATTTTCCGAGAGAACAGTTGCTAATTATCAAGAGCGAAGATTTTTACGCACATACAGGCAAAGTATTTTCCGAAGTATTGAAATTTCTGGATATTAGTGAAAATACAAGTAAAAAATATGAAATTAATCATGTCGATGAATACAGCCAAATGCCAGCGACAATAGAACAAGAATTGACTAATTATTTCAAACCTTACAATCAGGAACTTTCGGATTTCTTGCATGAGGATTTTAGTTGGAGTTAGGAAAAAAGTTTTTAAATGCAGAGTGCCCAGAGAGGAACATGAATCATACCTCTTTCTTCTCTTCCTCTGTGCCCTCTGCGCTCTCTGCGGTTCCTAAAAAAAAAATTAATTCACAAACCATCTATCAGCTAGAAAAATGAAACGGATATTTTTAGTAGGCTCTCCGAGAAGCGGCACAACCATGCTTCAAAGTTTATTAGCTGCTCACCCTGAAGTTATTTCTTTTCCTGAATCTAAGTTTTTTCACTATTTACTGTACAAGAAGTTTGCGGGAAATTTGCCAGGTAGGATGGAAGCTTTTTTTAAGGATGAGATTAATCGGCCTGAACTTTTGCAAGGTTTTGATGATAGTCAAACTGTGGCAACTAAAGTTAGTTGGTTTGTCGGAGTTTTGGATGGTTTGGCTGCGGAACAAAACAAAAGTATTTGGTTGGAAAAAACGCCGGAACACATATATTTTATTGAGGACATACAGCGCTTTTTGCCGGATGCTAAATTTATACATATTTTGCGAAACAGTATGGATACAATAGCTTCTCTGCATGAGGCGACTAGGAATTCTCATGATTTGTGGGGGCCTGGTTGGGATTTAAACCACTGTATCCATCGCTGGAAGGAGGCGATGTTAATTAGTCACAAATATGCTAAAAATTCTAATCATATATTAGTCAAGTATGAGGAAATACTCGACAATAAAGTCAAAAAATTAGAAGAACTTTGTCAGTTTATGGAAATTGAGTATGATGATAAAATGCTGGAGTTTTATCAAGAAAAAGCTGCTCATCTCAGTTTAAATCTGCCTTGGCACAAAGGGATTGATAGAGAGGTTAAAAGTAATAAGGTTCACAAATATCATAAAATTTTTAACGATCGGGAAATTCGATATATTTTAAATAAGATTAAGCGAGTCAAGGGTGAAATTGCCTGGAAGTTGACGGTGGAAGTGAGCGAACCAATTTCCGATATTTGTAATCTTCCGCAAATATACGATCGCCTGTGCTGTACGATTAAACTAGAAGGAATTAAACTCGGTATTGTTGAATTGCCGATTTGCGATGGCATGGTTGCGGCTTCGGTGTTGGCGGATGCGGTTGCAGCCCAGTTTGCTTGGCAAATTCTCGATCGCTTCTTTCAACGCAATCGCTGCGAAAAAGGCAATAAATTGTGGGAAACTGTGCTGAAACCATTGCACCCTAAACATGACTGGACGCTATTTTTGCAAGAATTATGGGGGCGTCCCCATTGGCATTTGGAGGATTTCTACAATCCAGAAAGCGCAGAGGAAGTCCCAACAATTACGCTCGAAAAAGATTTGATTGTCTTAGAAATTAGCGAGGAATTTGCTAATATAAAAGTTGAGATTTCTGAAATAGACGTGCTGGTGAAAGTAGGCGGCGTTGCTGTCGGGATTGTCACTGTTGCGGTGGAAAATAATTTTGTTTCGGCTCAAAAATTGCGATCGACAATTAATCGAAATATTGGTTTTGAGTTGTGCGTCGCCGCCGTGCGAGAAGCTTTGCTGGGAAAACCACTCAACGGCAAGCAAGGGCTAAGATCGCGCTTAGCCTCTTGTGCTCAACAAAGGTCAAATTTGCCAGACAGTTTGAATGCACCGGGTGCTGGGGGCATTTACCCCCAAAATGCGGTGATCTTCGGCAGGCGATCGGGTGCGATCGGGACAAGTGTCAGCCGTCGCGCCTCACTCCCGGTGGCTGCGCTACAGGAAATCGAGTCAGCCGCAGCAATCGCGGGGGAACCGACAATGCAAATTCCCCAAGAAAACGAGTTCCCAAAGCAAGTATTTTACGCACCGGAAATCATTCGCTCAAAATCTTCTTATCAGGAAGTTTCTCACTCCGTGAAACCTCAAGTTTTGGACAACCATAGCGTTACACAAAAACTCCCGATTCTCTCCTACCGCCGCATTTCTCCTGACAGTTTAGACGCAGTTAGCCCCCAGGTTTTGGAACAACAGTTGCAGTATCTCAAAGATCGCGGTTATTATAGTGCGAGTTGGGAAAATTGGCAAAGTGCGAAACGGGATAAAACTCCTTTACCCGGTAAAGCTGTATTGATGACTTTTGACGGTGGCTATCTCGACTTTTTCCAATATGCTTGGCCTCTGCTAAAACGCTTTTATTTTACAGCAACTGTTTTTCTAGTAGCGGAGTCAATAGGAAAGACACATAGTTGGGAAAAATCCGAATTGGAAGAAGTGCAGTTAATGGGATGGCCGGAAATTTTGCAACTGCAGAATGCAGGAATTGAATTCGGTTCTATGTCTGCTACTCATCAACCTTTGACGGCATTGTCGCCGACAGAAATTGTGCGGGAGGGGGCGAAATCCCGTGCTATCTTGGAACGGGGATTAGAGAAATCTGTTAAATGTTTTGCCTATCCTTACGGGGATGTCGATCCAATTGTAGCGCATTTAATTGGAGCGAGTGGATATACTTTTGGTGTATCATATAAATTAAATTATAGCAGTTTTGACGATAATTTAATGTCTCTGCCGCGCATTAAAGTTACAGGAGAAAATTTTTTATGGCAATTAGGTTTGTAGGGTGCGTCAGCAGCGAGATTTTTCCCTCAACTAACAATTTTTCAACAGACGCACCTTACTTTTAAGTCAGTAGGCTGCGTCAGCCAGCGAGATTTTTCCCTCAACTAACAATCTCTCAACAGACGCACCTTACAAGTGAAATCGCTTAATCAATCCCTTGATTTTCCGCTGCAAATAACCGCCGAATCCTCTGGAAATTCTCTCAAATTTATAATGAAATAAAATATCCATCACCTCTTCAGTTTTCATATACTTTAAATAAGAAATCATTTTATCGGTTAGTTCATCATTAACATCATCGATATACTTTCTCACCGCCAACCTTTCTGAAATATTCCATTTCCGATCAAACTTGCGGTGCATTTGGGTCTCATAATCCCGAAAATCTGAGATTTTCCCCTCCAAATAGCTTTGAATATATTTCCCTGCTATTTGGGCACCATCCATCCCGTGTCTAATCCCTTCGCCACCCAAAAAATTTACTGTCGAGACAGTATCGCCGATCGCAATTATATTATCCTTGCAATAAATATCCTTCAAACCAGGACTGTACTTCAGCGTCGAACCGTGTTTGTCAAGAATTTTATAATTTTTAGACTTCAGATATTCATCAATCAGTAAATCAATATATTTTTTCAGCGGTGACAAATGCCTCACCGTTTTCGGATCTAAAAAAATGCGACCCGCACCAACTTTCAGCCTGTTTTGTTCCATTGGAAATATCCAGGAATAACCCTTTGGCATCCATTTATCGCCCAAAAAGAAGATTAAATCACCGCTGTATTTATTGTAAACTTCCGGCTCTACTTCAATTAAATATTCGATTCCGGTTCCCGACAAAAAATCTGGCTTATCATTCTCTTTTTCGTACATAATCGCCCTAGCAAAGCCAGTAGCATCAACCAATACTTTCGTGCTAACTTTGATAAGTTTACCGTCGGATAACTGTTTAAATTCTACTATTGTTTCGCCGTTTTCTTGTGAGTGTCGAATGTAGCGATAACCCAGCCAAACTTCACAGCCAAATCGCTCAACTTCGCTGGCCAAAAATGCTCTAAATTTAGCAAAGTTGAGAACAACTCCCAAGCTTTCGGGAGACTCCCAAGTTTGACGGACTTTGCTAGTTTCAATAGTAAGTTTGTGCCAAAAACTGCCGATAACGGATTCAGGTAAATCGAATTTAGAGAGGGTTTCTAGAGGCGTGGCGGCGCTAGAAAAGTCATTTTTATTAAAATTGTCGTTTTGCTCGGCAAGCAAGACTTTGTGGCCGGATTGGGCTAGGATTCTCGCGCAGTGACCGCCTGCTGGGCCGGCTCCTACTATTACTATGTCAAAACTTTTTAAATTCATTTTGCTTCTAACTCGCTTCCAATGTCAAAATACCTGCAGACATATCAACTACTAACCGCCGAGTTTTTAGCCACTGGCGACCGATTAAAATTTCCGGTACTCCGTCACCCACATGAACGGGAATGTCAAACTCTTGCTCATCTATGCGTACTTTTCCTGCATAAAGATCGAAATCAAATTCTCCCTTTGCTGTCCGCATTTCTTGTCGCCTAATATAAATCCAATCAAGTCCCTCGAAATCTTGCTCGTCCATTGCTAACCAGCCCGAAAAACCTGTATCTAGCAGAGCATCAACAGGTAATTCTAAGCCGTTATTAGCAATCAATTCAACTTCAAAAAATAGCTCGTCCTCATCACCAAATCTTCCTTCAATCATATTGAGCCACACGCCCCTGTATTGTTGATGCGGAAAAGGTACGGGATAGCATTTGGGTGTTTCTGGCGGCACATTTTGGTAGCCGCCATATCATCCTTGTCGATAAAATATTCCCCGCTATCAGGTTCAACCGCCATGTACCAGTTGTAGTGAGTGTCAATTAATTCTGGTTTAAGGCGATCGAAAATTACTTTGCAACGCTTGCGAAATGCCGCTCTTTCGGCTCGCCAGTGGGCTTTTTTTTCTTCTGACCACTGAATTTCTGGGAACAGTCTTCCCCGCCGCACGGTACGATTTGGTTTCACGTTAGTCATTGTTTTTTCTCCGTTGTGTCAGATGGTAATATATTTATTGGTTGAATTGAATATTTCTGAAATCAATTATGGCAAATACTTTCAACTTGACTCCTAATCCTGATAATTTTACAGTCCTTCCTGGTTTGATGGTTCAGTTCCCTGGAGGTGTTCTTGCCTTAGAAGGCAATGATACAATCCGAGGTTCATTTGAAAGCGAAATCATCAACGGAAATGCTGGTAAAGATATTTTATTCGGTAGTGATGGCAATGACAACTTGCAAGGAGGTAGAGACGAAGACGATTTATACGGCGAAGTTGGTCGAGATTCTCTAATTGGCGGTCTTGGTGATGATTATATCGCAGGTGGTGACGGAGACGACATTTTGAATGGCGGTCGAGGTGATGATTTATTAGATGGAGGTGCAGGTAATGATACTCTGAGCGGCGACCTGGGTTACACTCTTTATAAAGGGGGAACTGGTAGTGATGTGTTCGTCCTAAGAACGGATATTGTTTTAGGAGATCCAAAGCGCAACCCTAACAGTAGCGTACAGGCGTGGGATATAATTCTAGACTTTGAAAAGTCTCTCGATCGAATTGGTCTTACTAATGGTTTAACTGAGGCAAACCTCAGACTCACCGCCTTTTCAGTACCACTGGAAAATATTCGCTTAGTTTCGGGAAGATTTCCTCAAGAAGGCAAAATTTCTTTAGCCGATTTAGATCCCGATCGCAATGGTAGTTATGACGCTACTACTATTCAAATTGCTTCAAACGGTCAAATTTTAGGTAGAGTTCTGAATGTGACACCATCAGACTTGCGGGGTCGTTTTATTACACTGTCATAGATCGGGTATTTCTTAGGATTAGTCTCGAATGGTAAGGTGCGCTGCACCCTACCATTCTAGCTATTTACACGCTAACAGGTGACTGTTTGCGGCTGAATGTTGCTAAGATGCGATCGCACATTTGCGACGGAGTTAATCCCAAACTGGCAAATGATTGTTCAGGCGTTGCATGATCTACCAATGTATCGGGTACACCCAACCGCATCAGGGGCACGAGGACATTATTGTCGAGCAAAGATTCGGCTACTGCTGAACCAAAGCCTCCCATCAAACAGCCTTCTTCCATTGTGACAACTTTGCCGATTCGCTGTGCTAAAGGCAAGATTAATTCGGTGTCCAAAGGCTTGACAAAACGCGCATTGATCACAGTTGCTTCAATACCGTGTTCGCTCAGCATCTCGGCAGTTTGCATTGCCGGATAAACCATTGAACCGTAACCCAGTATCAGCACATCGTCGCCGTTGCGGAGAATTTCGGCTTTGCCGATCGGCAATTCTTCCCAACCTTCCTCCATCAAAGGCACGCCGTAACCGTTGCCGCGCGGGTAACGCATGGCGATCGGGCCGCTGGTGTGGTTGATTCCCGTGACAATCATCCGCTGCAATTCTGCCTCATCTTTTGGTGCCATAACTACCATATTTGGCAGGCACCGCAAGAAGGCAATGTCGTACATTCCTTGGTGAGTTGGGCCGTCAGCACCGACAATGCCAGCGCGATCCAAACAGAAGAAAACTGGCAAATTTTGGATACAAACATCGTGAATTATTTGGTCGTATCCCCGCTGGACAAATGTCGAGTAAATTGCCACAACCGGGCGCATTCCTTCGCAGGCTAAACCAGCGGATAAAGTCACGGCGTGCTGTTCGGCAATCCCGACATCAATGTACTGTTTCGGCAGTTTTTCATGAAGTTTATCCAGACCTGTTCCGGTTGCCATTGCAGCAGTAATGCCGACAATTTTGGGATTATCTTCTGCTAGCTTGACTAGGGCGTGGGCAAATACTTTCGAGTAAGCTGGAGGCTTGGGTTTAGTGGAGGGAATGCCTTTGCCGGTGGCTAAGTTAAAGGGATTTTGGGCGTGATATCCTACTTGGTCTTTTTCGGCGATCGCATATCCTTTGCCTTTTACCGTCACGACATGAACCAACACCGGCCCTTGAATGGTATGAGCTTGTTTGAAAGTGGCAATTAACTCTTCCAAATTGTGTCCATCTACCGGGCCCATGTAAGTAAAGCCCAATTCTTCAATTACTGCTCCAACTTTCGAGACAGCCAAGCGTTTCATCCCTTCTTTGAGGCGTTCCATTTCAGGAGTAAAAGTTTCGCCGACAAAGGGAATGTGTTTGAATTGTTCCTCTAAGTTATCTTTGAGAAACTGCACCGGTGGCGACAATCGCATCTTGTTCAAATAGCGGGTAATTGCGCCGACGTTGGGCGAGATTGACATCTCGTTGTCGTTGAGCACAACTAACAAATTGGTTTTCGGCATATGGCCCGCGTGGTTAATCGCTTCGAGTGCCATGCCGCCAGTCAATGCGCCGTCGCCGATGACTGCTACAGTTTTAAAGTTTTCCCCTTTGAGGTCGCGCGCCATCGCCATCCCTAACGCTGCGGAAATGCTTGTGGAAGCGTGGCCGGCGCCGAAGTGGTCAAATTTGCTCTCGCAGCGCTTGAGATAGCCTGCAACGCCGTCTTTTTGGCGCAGGGTGTGGAATTGGTTGTAGCGCCCGGTGATTAATTTGTGAGGATAAGCTTGGTGGCCGACATCCCAAGTAACTTTGTCGCGATCGAGGTCGAGTGTTTGGTAGAGTGCTAAGGTCAGTTCGACTACACCCAATCCTGGGCCGAGGTGGCCGCCGCTAGCGGCTACAGTTTCTAAATGCTTTTCTCGAATTTGTCGGGCAATTTGTTCGAGTTGATGAATCGAGAGGCCGTGTAATTGGTTTGGGTGAGTCAGTTCGCTGAGATGCATATTTTAAAATCTTGCTCCTGTGAATCAGGACGAATCCTTAACAGATATAGGTTGTGCCTGCAACGTTGGGTACGCGCAAACGTTAGAATAGTTTAACGGTTATTTGAGAAAAACTGTTAGGCGTAAGATTTTTGTTATTTTTAGCCTGGTAATTATAGTTAATAAATTGTGCGCCGTCAATCGATTTTAGATTTTAGATTTTAGATTTTAGATTTTAGATTTTAGATTTTAGAGGCGACCCCACGGATAAATGCGGGGGCTCTTCTGATTTTCGATTTTCGATTTTGGATTGATTCCATGGATAAATCACGTGGCGGATACCACCTTTGAAATTCGTGGTCAATATAAAAAAGCTTATGTTGTTAGTTCCTAATCGCTAATCGATTTTAGATTTTAGATTTTAGATTTTAGATTTTAGAGGCGACCCCACGGATAAATGCGGGAGCTCTTCTGATTTTCGATTTTCGATTGATTCCACGGATAAATCACGTGGCGGGTACCACCTTTGAAATTCGTGGTCAATATAAAAAAGCTTATGTTGTTAGTTCCTAATCGCTAAGCTGTTCGGCATTTAAATGAGGATAGTAGGGTGCCCAGCGCAAATAAGCGTTTCCCATGTATAGTAAGTGTTCGCGAATGGCGCACCTTACCTGGATCGTTAATGGTTTAAATGCTCCACAGCTTAGTTGTTAGCTGCATGGAGATTTTTAAGCATTTTTAACTACTTTTTGTAGTGATGGCTGACTTTTTAGCCATCTTGTTTCTGCAAGCTGACTATGATACAAAATCATTAACTGTGATGGAGCATCTCATATTTGTAAAAACACTTCTTCTGGCTCCTTCCTTCTGCCTATTTCCTTCTGCCTCAAATTAATTCAATAGACCTCTTGCAAAAATAATTAGGACGGGTTTTGGGGCCCATCCCACAAGCAAAAATAACTCTTGTGGGATGGGCCCCAGAGCCAGTCCCATCAATTGAGGAAAAGGATTTTTGCCACAGGTGTAATCTCCCTTACTCCGCTGATGGCAAAGGAGTTTCCGCTTCTTCGGGGGGCGGAATTTCCGCAGGAGTCGATTCCGGCGACGGCGAGAGACTCTCGCTATCGGGGGGCGGAATTTCCGCAGGAGTCGATTCCGGTGTCGGCGAGAGACTCTCGCTATCGGGGGGCGGAATTTCCGCAGGAGTCGATTCGGGCGACGGCGAGGGACTCTCGGCCCCTGGCGAGGGAGTCTCCGAAGGAATCGGGGCAGGAGTTTCCGGCGGTGGCGGAACTTGTGCGGGCTCTGGCTGGGGGCTTTGGCGGCTTTGCACCCACAAACCTAAACCGCCGCCGGCTAATATCAGCCCCAACACCGCCAGTAGGGGCAGCGGCAGCTTGGATCGCTGTTTTTGAACGGGTTCCGGGGCGGGGGAAGTTTCCGGGTACAACAACTGTTTGGACGATTCTGAAAGCTGAGATTCTGGAATTCTCCCAGACTTCTGGAGGGACGCAGCGACGAGGGAAGGCGGCAGCGACACCGAGGCTGACACTGGCGCTGACGCCGGCGCTGAGGCCACTGCCGGATCAAACAGTACCAATCTCTCCGGCGACATCCGACAGTGAGTCGCCACCACGGAGGTGTTGTCATAACCATTTTTCTCGTTGGCGAGACGAATCCAAGACTGAACCGCAGCTTCCAAAGACATTTTGCCCTCAAGCACCTCTGGGCCATAATTCTCCCAAGATTTCTCTACCCAGTCGTTGTCGCTCAAACCGTCGGAACACAGCAGCAGTAAGCCTTCCTCTTCGACAATAAATCGCTGAATCGTCGGGCGCAGGAAATCGGCATCCCGCGTTCCCAAAGCTTGAGTCAGGGCTCCTGCATCGGATCGCAGTTGAGTCTCCCAGTACAAACAATGTCCTAGCTGGACTTCCCTTGAGGCTACGTCGTCGTCCACAGTCAGCCGGTGACAGTAATTTCTGCCAATCCAATAAGCGCGGCTGTCTCCAACATTGACTAAATAAAGTTCGTGGCTGTTATTCGAGGGCAAATCCTCGGAATTTTTCACTTTTTGAGGCAACTGGAGGGCCATCACCAAAGTCGTCCCCATCCGCTGCCGCAACTCTTTTCCCTGCTCATTATTTTGAGCGGAAATCACATTATTCACAACTCGGACTATTTCTTCGAGTTGCTTGATCACCATTGTTGGCGTCATCAACTCTTCTTGTTGAGCAATTTCTGCGAGCAAATTTTGGATTAAAGCTTTCAGGGACTGCACGGCTAATTGACTGGCAACTTCTCCTCCTTCGTGGCCTCCAACCCCGTCGCAAACCATTGTTAAGTAAGGAATTAATTTCTCGCCCCCTGAAGTTTTGCTAAATTGAAAATCAGCAGCAACCGGATAGCAACTGTCTTCATTTTGGGAGCGCTGTGGCCCGGTATCAGTCATGCCGACTACTTCTAAGTGTAGAGGCAATTGAGCGGCTTGTTCTAATAGTAAATCGTTTAGTTCCAGGGCTATCGCGTCGAAATTCATGCTGCTGCGGCGCATAAACTGACAAATCTCTCCGAGTTTCGCCTGCACCTCGGGTTGCGCGGATTCCACCAAACCTGACCACACATCTCCCAAATCCCGCAGCGTCGGTACAAAATTGCCCCGGTGCAGTTCCAGCAGGCGTACCCGCCAACCTTCCACCCGCAAATTTTCCGGTACCAGCAAACTCGAAGCGACTCCCTGTTCCGATAGCGGCGTCCAAAGTTGGAGCATTTGCCACAGCCAGTATACTTGGCGCGCGCCGGTTGTCCCAGACCAAGCTTCTAAAATAGAAGGATACAGGCGACCGAAATTATTGATGGGCACATTTTCCAACAACAGCACCTCTGTCGCTTCGGGTGCTTCCCCCAGGGAACAATAACCGTATACTTCCGGCGTATGCAGCCGTTGGGGATACAAATGCAGGTAAGGCATAATCGTATCCGGCAGGTGTTCCGGGACGCTCGGAGGCAAAGCTGGGCGGCTGTCGAGCCAGATTTGCGGTGCAATGACAAAGTATCGATCGGCTATTACCTTACCCGTCGGCACTTCCTCGGCTGCTTGCCCCACCGCCCACAAATAGCGATAAATTAAATCGGTTTCGCACGCTGCACACTGCTGGCGGCCAAAGGTATTGCGGGGATCGGGACAGCTAAGATTCGGGCAATAAATGGGTTCGGAGAAACTGCTGATCATATCGAAATAGTTTGTGTAAAAACATTCTGAAGATATAGGATTCGCAAGCCCAAATTCATGAGCTTGAGAATAAACTGATTTTAGCCCCTATCAATTTCTTAACTGCCTTTGGGCCTCTAGAAATTGTAGTTTCTGCCAGTCTGCATCGGCTAAAATTGTAATTTAAGTTACTAAACTCTGACTTGGAGAACGATGGAAGCCTCAAACTTGTACCGCTGCGCGAAAAATCGCTCTGAGGGGCTGCAAGTCGCAAACCCTTGCATAGTCAGTTGTTGGCAATTCTTAAATCTTAAATTTCCAATCTAAGATCTAAATAGTATCACCTATTCTTTTTATGATCTTGACTCCTACGCTCCTTTGGCTGATAGCTGGGTCTTTGCTCTGTTTGGCAGAGCTATTTCTCCCGACTGCTTTTGTCGCTTTTATGATGGGACTGAGCGCCTTCGCCGTAGCTGGATGCTCTCTAGTTCTACCTTACGTTAATTTACAAATATTCCTCTGGATGGTTTTTTCGACAGTTTTTGTGCTGCTGTCTCGGCGGTTGATACCAAAAGGCACCGCAAGGGCGATCGCAGATTCTCAGGAAGCCAAAACTTTAACAGAAATTCCCCCCGGAGAAGCCGGCCGAGTCATTTATGAGGGGAATTCTTGGCAAGCTCGCTGCGAAGACACGAAGGCCACTATCCCCCCCAACCAAAACGTAATTGTCGTCGGACGAAAAGGCACTACTCTGATAGTTTTGCCAGAAAATTTATTGCATTCTTAAAAAATGCGTAATTAATCACAGACAATTAGTAGTTAGTCATCAGTCTTTAGTCAACATTTAACAGTCAACACTCAACATTTATAGGAGGCGACCGTGGAACAATTTTTTTTACTTGTCTTTTTAGCACTCGGCGGCTCAGCCCTCGCAGGTTCCGTCAAGATTATCAATCAGGGAAATGAAGCGCTGGTGGAAACTTTAGGTAAATACAGTGGCAGGAGACTCGAACCCGGTTTGAATTTTGTCAAGCCGTTTCTCGATCGCGTCGTGTACGAGCAAACAATTCGGGAAAAAGTCTTAGATGTTCCCCCGCAAGCTTGTATTACCCGCGATAACGTTTCCATTACCGTGGATGCTGTGGTTTACTGGCGCATTGTAGACTTGGAAAAAGCCTGTTACAAAGTAGAAAATCTCCAGTCAGCAATGGTAAATATGGTGCTGACTCAAATTCGCGCCGAAATGGGTCAACTGGACCTCGAACAAACCTTTACTGCTCGTTCTCAAATTAATGAAATATTGCTCAGAGATTTAGATCTGGTTACAGATCCTTGGGGAGTGAAAGTGACGCGGGTAGAATTGCGCGATATTGTCCCTTCTAAAACTGTACAGGAATCGATGGAATTGCAGATGGCAGCCGATCGACGGAAGCGGGCGGCAATTCTGACATCCGAGGGCGAACGCGAGTCAGCCGTTAACAGCGCCAAAGGTAAAGCTGAAGCGCAAGTTCTAGATGCAGAAGCGCGCCAAAAAGCAACTATTTTGGAGGCGGAAGCTCAACAAAAGGCGATCGTCCTGAAAGCTCAAGCAGAACGCCAAAGTCAGGTTTTGAAAGCTCAAGCTACTTCGGAGGCCTTGCAAATAATCGCCAAAACTCTGCAAAATGACCCCAATGCTCGCGAAGCTTTACAATTTTTGTTAGCTCAAAACTATCTGGATATGGGTCTAAAAATTGGCACCAGCGACAGCAGCAAGGTGATGTTTATGGACCCGCGCAGCATTCCCGCCACGCTCGAAGGAATGCGATCGATCGTTGGGGAAGGTAATAATAATGACGTGAACAAGTAGGGGAGCATCTCATATTTGTAAACACACTTCTTCTGACTCCTTCCTTCTGACTCGCAGCAAGAGAGCCTCCTGCCTCAAAACTCCAATTTTGGGCTTGGCTGCTTTCATTGAGATGCTCCCAAAAGTAGGGGAGCATCTCATATTTGTAAAAACACTTCTTCTGGCTCCTTCCTTCTGACTCTTTCCTCCTGCGTCAAAACTCCAATTTCTAGCTTGGCTGCTTTCATTGAGAGGCTCCCCTTGGTATCTATTTAAACATCGATATTCAGGCAACTTCTCTTCGCCGTTAACCTAATAACTCGACACAGTTAAAACGATCGCCTCCCTATCTCCCAACACCAAACCATACTCCAAACCCTCAACAACCGCTTGATAAGAAGCATCCAAAATATTACCAGAAACCCCCACAGTCGTCCAACGGTCTTGACCATTGCTAAACTCAGCCAAAACGCGAGTTTTAGCAGAAGTTCCCGCACATCCGTCCAGAATTCGCACCTTATAATCGGTTAAGTTAAAATCAGTAATTGCCGGATAAAAATTCCGCAAAGCCTTCCGCAAAGCCGCATCAAGTGCCGAAACAGGCCCGTTTCCTTCAGCGCATTCCAGAATATCTTGACCGTTAACAGTCACTTTCACAGTTGCTAAAGAATTAACTGTTTCTTCCTTACCTTTATCGCAGTGAACTTGAAAACCTTTGATTTCAAATAAACGCTTGCGCTTTCCCAATGCCTCCCGCATTAACAATTCAAAAGAAGCCTCAGCCCCCTCAAATTGATATCCCTGACTTTCCAAATCTTTCAATTTTTCCAGAATTTGGCGGCAAGCAGGATTTTTGCGATCGAGATCCATGCCAAAAGTGCGCGCCTTCGCCAAAACATTGCTCAAACCCGCTTGATCCGAAATCACAATTCGCCGCCTGTTGCCAATTTTTTCCGGTTCCAAATGTTCGTAAGTTAACGGATTTTTCTCAACAGCCGATACGTGAATTCCGCCTTTGTGAGCAAAAGCCGAAAGGCCTACAAAAGGAGCATGATCGTCGGGAGCAAGATTGACAATTTCACTAATCGATCGACTTACTTGAGTTAATCTAACTAATTGCTCGTCTTCAATGCAATTCTGACCCAACTTTAGCTGAAAATTAGGAATTAAGGAACATAAATCGGCATTGCCGCAGCGTTCACCGTAACCGTTTATAGTTCCCTGTACCATCCTCACTCCTTCCCGCACAGCAGCCAAAGCATTAGCAACCGCAACTCCTGAGTCGTTGTGAGTGTGAATTCCCAGTTGAATTTTAGACTTTCTCCCCCCCTTAATAAGGGGGGGTTGGGGGGGGTGAATTTCCGATTCCGAAATATCCCAACTTTCTATTATTTCTGCAACCTCACGAACAACCTGACTGACTTCGTGAGGTAAAGTACCGCCGTTAGTATCGCAAAGTACAAGCCATTCTGCACCAGCATCGGCCGCTACTTCTAAAGTTTTAATAGCATAATCTCGATTGTGTTTGTAGCCGTCAAACCAGTGTTCGGCATCGTAAATAACGCGCCTTCCCTGACTCCGCAAATATTCAATTGTATCTCGAATCATCGCCAGATTTTCTTCTAGCGTGGTCTTCAAACTTTCAATAACGTGCAAATCCCACGACTTGCCAAACAGCGTCACCCAGCGAGTACCGGCGGACAAAATAGCCTGCAACATTTCATCATTAGCTGCCGTAGTTCCCGGCCGCCTAGTCGAACAAAAAGCTACAACTTCTGCTTGAGTTAGGGGCTGTTCTTTGAGTCGCCAAAAAAATTGTACGTCTTTAGGATTCGCCCCCGGCCAGCCGCCTTCAATAAAGGGAATTCCTAAACTGTCTAACTGTCGAGCAATTCGCAGTTTGTCTTCGAGAGATAAGGAGAGTCCCTCGCACTGAGCACCGTCTCGCAGCGTGGTATCGTAGATCCAGAGCCGATTTGTCATGGGAAATTGCGATCGAGAAATTGGTAATATATCAGTTACCATATTAGATGAATTTATGGGAATTTAATGCGATAATATATAGGAAAATTAACATAAATCTAACTGGGGTAAATTGCTGTGGTCAAGGTACAAGCGCAAGGAAAAACATTTGAGTGCGATCGCGGAGCGAATCTCCGTGAAGTATTGCTCAAAAACGGCATCGATCTCTACAACGGCAACGCCAAAGTCATCAACTGCCACGGCCTCGGCACTTGCGGCACCTGCGCCGTCACCGTCGAGGGCGAAGTTTCCGAGCCCCAGTGGCGCGAAAAAGCCCGACTTTCGGTTCCTCCCCATTCTCCCGCCTCCAACCGCCGTTTGTCCTGCCAAACCAAGGTTTTAGGCGATATTAAGGTGACAAAATATGACGGTTTCTGGGGTCAGGGTTCTGAAACTGTCTGGAACCCCCAAGGATAGATTTTTTGTTAAGGAAGGCAGATAGGCTGTACTTTATTGAGATTGCATATTTGGGGCAGGCTAGAAGCCCACCCCACAAGATAATCTCTAAGACTTGTGCAAGAATTCTCACTGTAAGGTGCACAGGGGGCACCTTACCATAAAGAAATCCGAGAGGTTAAAAAACCCAGAAAGTCCATATAAAAGTTAATGAATTTATCTAAAGATATTCTGATTATTGGCGGCGGAATAATTGGTCTTTCGCTAGCAGTAGAACTGAAATTGCGAGGGGCATCTGTCGCGGTTCTCACCGCCGATTCTAAACAACCGACGGCCCGGGCGGCCGCCGGAATGCTTGCCCCACAAGCCGAACGAATTCCCCCCAGTCCGATGCTGGATTTGTGCTTGCAAAGCCGCGCACTGTATCCCGCCTGGGTGAAACAGCTAGAAGACATTACCGGATTGAAAACGGGATATTGGCGATCGGGAATTCTCGCGCCAGTTTGTCAAAATGAGCCTCAAGAAAAGCCCCTTTTGTCAAACCTTAATTATCAATGGTTGGACAGAGATACTGTTCGCCAGCACCAGTTGGGATTAGGTCAAGAAGTAATTGGCGGTTGGTGGTATCCTGACGACGCTCAAGTAGACAACCGCGCTTTATTTCGGACGCTTCAGGCCGCAGCTAAAGAATTGCAGATTGAGATTATTCAAGGCAGTGCAGAGGAAATCATTCGGCAGAAAAACCGAGTTTTTGGAGTGGAAACAACGGCAGGAAAATTACAAGCTGACCGTTATGTTTTGGCTGCGGGCCCTTGGTCTGAGAAATTATTGGATATTCCTGTTTTTCCAAGAAAGGGACAAATGCTGTCAGTATGTGTACCAGAAGATTGTGGAGTTATCCAGCCCCTGCAAACCGTTCTATTCGGGACTGGCATTTATATTGTGCCACGTAAAGATGGCAGAATTATTATTGGCGCAACTAGCGAAAATGTGGATTTCACGCCGGGAAATACGCCTGCGGGAATCCAAAGTTTGCTAGCAGGAGCGATTAAGTTATATCCCGAATTACAAAATTATCCGATTTTGGAGTTTTGGTGGGGATTTCGGCCGACTACGACCGATGAATTGCCGATTTTGGGTGATAGTGCTTGGGAGAATTTGACATGGGCTACGGGGCATTACCGCAACGGCATTTTATTGGCTCCGGTGACGGCTAAATTGTTGGCTGATTTGATTGGGAATCAGAAATCAGATCCGTTATTGGCTGCTTTTCATTATTCGAGATTTCCTGAATCTTGGAAGGTTGAAAAGGGTAAATAGTGAGATTTTTTGCTTTTTTTAAGACGAGGCAGAGCCGCATAACGAGAAACGAAAGTCAACCAAAAGGATATTTTTTGCTATAATCTAATCAGCACAATAGGGTTTTGTAAGTTATGACTTTCAGTGATGTGGTCGAGACGATCAAAAATCTTTCTACTGACGAAAAGCAAGAGCTTCAACTGTTGTTGAAGCAATATCTCCGGGAAGAACGTCGCGAAGAGATGTATCAAAACTTTAAGTCAGCGCAGATTGAACAACAAAAAGGTGAACTGAAATTTTTCGCTAACATCAATGAACTCCGAGTGACGAAAGGGTACTTTTCTATTTTACAGAAGACGGAAAAGCCGTGTTTGTAGATTTGGGAAGTCATGATGAAGTATATTAATCGACACAACAGTGGCTAAAGTACCGCTGTAAGTAGCGCGCCTAACCATTTTTTTGTAAGTCCTGAATTAGTTCGCATCCTGTTTTTTAGGTTGGTTTAATTCCCTGCATTTAGCGGCAGCCAAATCGTAAGCATTTTGGTAATCGCTACCGCCTAACATCAAATCGCCGTAATATTCATAAGGTTGATTGCCATAAATCGGCAGCGGGTCGTCTTCAGGATAATCTTCTTTTGATTCTTCTAGGATTGCTTTGAGTTTCTTGACGCTGAAGCGCTGGACTGGGAAGTAATGAATGTCTTGAGCGATGAAACCGAGATGGGGAAAGGTTGGGTCAACAATTCGCTCGTCGAGTTCAATCCAGCTATACTCGATGGGTTTATATGGCACTCCCGGCACAGCTAAAAAGCCTTGAACATAAATTGCGCCCTCGGTGGCTAACGCTGCTTTACAGGCGTTGTCAAAGCAGTTTTTACGGTTGCTTTTGATGCGAGTCGCCATTTCAATAGAAAGCGCCTCATCTAATAGTTCGGTCATAACCCATTTCTAGTCGCGTGTGCGATTAGATTGTAGCAAATCCGAGCTATCTCCGAGCACAAAAAACGCAGGCAATTGCGATCGTCCTTCAAATTCTCGTCTCAAGGAGTTGATCCAAAATCCTCTGCGGTTCTGGATGTTGTGTCAGCTTTGGTTTCCGGGGCGGGCTGTTTGTCGATCGCCCCTATCACCCTCCCAACGGATAAAAAGTTTTCGGGAGTAGCCCAAATTTTGAGCGTGCGATCGAGTTGGGCTACAACCCGGTACAATAAAGTGTGCCACAGACGATGCAAGCAAAAATAGCGGCATACATCATCGAAGGTCGATCGTGCAAGCAACCAATCATATTAATGCCTTCCGGTGCAGCAATTTGTTTGGCTGCTAACAGGCTTCACAGTTTTTTTTGTAAACAAAGCAGAGTTGTGATAACCTCATAAATGTGCAAAAATCGGTTCCAACAAAACTTTTGGAAGAAACGGGGAAAGTCCGGGGTAAATCCGCCGCTGTCCCGCAACTGTGATGCTAAGCGAAGCACTTATCCACACACCATAAACATACTGAATGAAAAGCGCGATCAAAAAGTCGGATTTTGTGCTAGCTCCTTATATGAAGAGCAACAACTTGAAAGCTAGTTGCCAAATACTCAATACAGTGATTCCTTATATATTCTTATGGTTTTTAGCATTTAAAGCTGCTGCCATTTCTGTATTCCTGCTGCCGCCGATAATGGTGTTGATGACACTTTTTTCAGGACGTTGTTTCTCTTTGATGCACGATTGCGGACACTATTCTCTTTTTAGTTCTAAAAAAGTCAATCGCATTATGGGTTTTCTGCTAGGTATCATCAATGCGATTCCTCAGTATCCCTGGTCGAGGGGACACGCTTATCACCACAAACATAATGGTAATTGGGATATGTACCGAGGCCCTTCGGCGTTGATATCCACCGAAAAATTTGCGGCGCTAAGTCCATTTAGTAAAAAGATGTATCAGTTACTCAGACACCCATTGATGCTGTTTCCCGGTGGTTTTTTCTATCTAATTATTAAACCAAGACTCGCACTGATATTGGGAACTACGGGTTTTATTCGACATATTTTTGCTTGTCTCAATCAAGATTTTGGCATAGGTTTATCGGGAATCATTGCTTCTTATAAATCCAAACATTGGTATACGACGGCTGAATTTTGGGATTTACTCTTCAACAATATTTGTGTTGTTGGTAGCTGGATTTATCTGAGCAACTTACTGGGGTTTGGCTTTTTCTGGAGTGTTTACTCAATTGTCATGACCTGTTCAGCAGCGATATTTATCTGTATTTTCTTTGTTCAGCATAATTTTGAGGGTTCCTACGCTCATAAAGCCGAAGGTTGGGACTATCTTATGGGCGCAATTGAAGGCAGTAGTTACCTAAAATTACCGACTATTCTCAATTGGTTTTCGGCTGATATTGCTTACCACAATATTCATCATCTCTCTGAGCGAATACCTAACTATAATCTTCGGGATTGTCACAATGCTAATATTCACCTGCTGGCTAATTCAAAATCCCTGACAATTCGCGATATTCCTGACTGCTTCCAATTCATTCTTTGGGATGCTGCTTCAGATAGTCTGCAATCGATTAAATTATTTCAAGAAGCAGAAGAAATTCCATTCAGTAATGTAGCTAATTAAAATCGGTTAGCAATAAATTTGGTCGCTTTTTTAGCACCAAAATCCTATGATTAGGGATGCAGTTAGTGGGATCACTTTTAACAGTAACTTTCCTAGTTAAGTAGGTGGTTACAAATAAACATTAGATGGGTCGGGCGGGTTTAGCCGGGAGCCCATAATACAATTGCCGGGGCCCGTTTGTGAGATTGTCCGTTTTTGGCAAATATTATTGGTGAACCCGCCCCTACAGGAATCAGGGTAATCGACCGGACATGATATCCTTTGTCAATGCAGCAATTCCTCTAATTTTTGCTGGTTCCACAAATACTGATAAAGCCCTGTTTGCCCTACCAATTCAAGGTGAGTGCCACTCTGAACTATTTCTCCTTGCTCCATCACAAAAATGCGATCGGCACTAGCCGCCGCTGACATTTGATGGGAGATAAAAATTACTGTTTTGCGATCGGTTCCCGTTGCCAAGTTTCGCAAAATGTCGGTAGCAGTTTGATTGTCAACGCTGGAAAGAGCGTCATCCAAAATTAACACCGGGGCGTCAACTAACAAAGCGCGAGCAAGTGCTGTCCGCTGCCGCTGTCCGCCGGATAAAGTAATGCCGCGCTCGCCGACAACTGTTTTGTACTGCTGCGGAAAGTTGAGGATTTCGGCGTGAATTTGTGCTTGTTTTGCCGCCGCTTCAATCTCCGGCTGTTCCGCTAAAGGGTTTCCGTAGCGGATGTTATTCTTGATGGTAGTGCCGAACAGAAAACTTTCTTGCGGAACGTAGGCGATCGCCCCGCGCAATTCGGTCAATTTTACCTTGGTAATATCCTGTCCGTCTACAAATAACTCGCCCGGATCGATATCTAGCAAGCGTGGCAGTGCATTAGCTAAAGTTGATTTTCCCGATCCGATCGCCCCAACGATTGCGACAGTTTCTCCCGGTTTTATGGTAAAATCAACATCTTTAAGCGCGGGTGTCTTAGCGCCGGGATACGTATAATTTAGATGGCGAGCCGCAATTTCGCCTTTGACTGGAGTTGCAAGTTCAACTGCATCGGCAGTATCCTTAATTTGCGGTTCCACAGTCAGAATTGATTCGATGCGATCGACACTCACTTCTCCCCGCTGGTAAGCAGTAATTGTGAAACCCAACAGCGCCGTCGGAAACACCAAACGCTCGACATAAATCAGCAACGCCACAAAATCGCCAATGCTAATTTGGCCATTAGCAATTGCCCCGCCACCAGCAGAAAGCAGCACCAACAAACTAATGCTTGCCAAACCGCCCAGCAGTGGAAAAATAAAGTTTCTAGTTTTTGCTAATTCCAAATTTGCTGATAGCAACTTCGCATTAGAATTGCGAAAAGCTCGGCGTTCGTTTTCTTCTTGAGCATAGATTTTAATTACGGACATCCCGCTCATATCTTCCTGAATCAAATCGCTCATCGCCGACAATTCCTCTTGCACCGCTAACTGTTGGATGCGAAGTTTGTCGCTAAATAACTGTACCAAAACCAGCATTAAAGGATAAACTGCGATCGCAAACAGTGTCAGCCTTACATTAATCCCCAGCATCACCGGCAAAGTCAAAGCATAAGCAAAAGCTGTATTCGCCAAACTCAGCACCGCAAACCCCACCAAGCGCCGAATATTGTCCAAATCGGAAGTAGCGCGGTTAATTAAATCTCCTACCGTATTGGCTGCAAAATAAGACGGTTCTAATGTTAATAAATGATTAAATATTTGCTGTTTGAGGTCAAATTCGACTTGACGCCCGACGCCAAACAGCAAAATCCGCGACGCCATCCGAATCACCCACATGATTGAGGCGAGAATCAGAATTAGTGCCACGAAGTTGAAAACTTCGTCAAATTTAGTCGCCACTTGGAGAGTGTCAACTGAATTCCGAATCAGCAGGGGAATGTAAACGCCCACAGCATTGACAACTAATAGCGAAAAAACGCCCCAGAAGGTTGGTTTCCAGTGCGGGCGCATATAAGAGCCGAGTTTTTGCAGTCGAGAATAACGAGCCATAGGAAGAAGGAAGAAGGAAGAAGGAAGAAGGTTCGGCAACGAGCAATGTACGGGATGTAACGGATGGATGCTGAAGGAAGAAGGAGTCTTCCCCAAGGTTTTCAGCAATTAAGAACGTGCTAATAGTCTTGGCGGTTGCTATAGGGATGAGAATTAAATAAAATCCACTTTTCATGACTGTTGTGGGATGGGCGTCCCGCCCGTCTATTGGGGACGGGCGGGACGCCCATCCCACAAGAAAAAAGGGAAATTATTTAATTGACGATCCATAGAAGGTAGAAATCTGAAAAAATAATAGAAGCTCTATCGAAAGGTAGATGACCGAAAACACAAGTTAAGAAATTTTTAATAAAAAATCTGCTTTGGGATAACGCGCCATCAAAATTGGGTTTAGGCCTGAACCAAAACCTGATTATATCGATATGTAACAAACCACATTATTATATCTGTGGCGACACGAGATATGTGGGGACACGGCATTGCCTTGTCCTTAGCCACCCGGAACGATCGCCCAAATCTCCCATCCGCCCCCCCAATCCCCCACACGGTTGAGGCGCGCTACAATCAAAAATCGATCGACTTAGCACTCAGACTCAGAGAGTGCTAAATTTGCTAATGTAAGCGATTGGAGACAAACATGACAAAAATAGTTGCATTTAGCGACAAATCTCGCCGGGCACTAGAACGCGGCGTCAATCAACTCGCCGATGCTGTCCGCATCACCTTGGGCCCGAAAGGCCGGAACGTCCTATTGGAAAAGAAATACGGCAGTCCCCAAATTGTTAACGACGGTATCACCGTTGCTAGGGAGATCGAACTCGAAGACCCCCTGGAAAATGCTGGCGCTCGCTTAATTCAAGAAGTCGCCTCCAAAACTAAAGATATCGCAGGCGACGGCACAACAACCGCAACGGTTATTGCTCAATCCCTCATTCGCGAAGGTTTGAAGAATGTCGCAGCAGGCGCAAACCCAGTCGCGCTGCGCCGGGGTATTGAAAAAACGATCGCCCACTTGGTGCTGGAAATCGAGAAATTGGCGAAACCCGTCGAAGGAAGCGCCATTGCTCAGGTCGCCACTGTCTCCGCCGGTAACGACGAAGAAGTCGGCGCCATGATTGCCCAAGCAATGGAAAAAGTCACCAAAGACGGCGTAATTACTGTTGAAGAGTCGAAATCTCTGACAACGGAATTGGAAGTGGTCGAAGGGATGCAGTACGATCGCGGATATCTTTCTCCGTATTTCGTCACCAACACCGATCGCATGGAAGTGGAGTACGAAAACGCTCGCATCCTGATTACCGACAAAAAAATTAGCTCAATTCAAGAACTAATTCCAGTTCTCGAAAAAATCGCCCGCACCGGTCAACCGCTGCTAATTATCGCCGAAGATATTGAAGGCGAAGCTTTGGCAACTCTGGTAGTCAACAAAGCCCGCGGCGTATTGAACATCGCAGCAACCAAATCTCCTGGTTTTGGCGATCGACGCAAAGCTATGCTTCAAGATATCGCCGTACTCACCGGCGGTCAACTGATTTCTGAAGAAGTCGGACTCAGCATCGATACCGCAACCCTAGAAATGCTCGGTACCGCCCGCAAAATTACGATCGACAAAGAAAACACGATCATTGTTGCTGGCGACGAACACAAAGCTGACGTGCTAAAACGGATCGAGCAAATCCGCAAACAGCTAGAAGCGACGGATTCCGACTACGACAAGGAAAAGCTAACCGAACGCATCGCCAAACTCGCCGGCGGCATCGCTGTAATTAAAGTCGGCGCAGCTACCGAAACCGAGCTCAAAGACCGTAAACTGCGTATTGAAGACGCTCTGAACGCTACTAAAGCTGCTGTGGAAGAAGGTATCGTTGCCGGAGGTGGCACGACGCTAATTCACCTGATTACAAAAATAGATGCGATCAGAAATACTTTAGACACCGAAGAACAAGTAGGCGCTGACTTGGTGAAGAAAGCTTTGGAATCACCTTTGCGTCAAATCGCTGATAATGCCGGCGTTGAAGGTTCCATCGTCATCGAACGAGTGCGGGCGAGCGAGTTCAACGTTGGCTACAACGCTCTCACCGACGTGTACGAAGATATGATTGCCGCCGGGATTATTGACCCGGCTAAGGTAGTGCGATCGGCTTTGCAAAATGCCGGTTCCATCGCTGGTATGGTGCTGACCACTGAAGCTGTGATTGTCGAAAAACCCGAGAAGAAAAAAGCCGGCGGCGACATGGGCGACATGGGCGGCATGGGCGGCATGGGCGGCATGGGCGGCATGGGCGGCATGGGCGGCATGGGCGGCATGGGCGGCATGGGCGGCATGGGCATGATGTAGTCTTCAACCATAAGCACCATGCGTGTAAACAAGCGCGTCTTATGTACTACCCGTCTACTATTTGACGATTAAGGCAGTTTATCCCCCCGGCATCCCCTGATAGTCCGGGGGGATTTTCATTCTCTTGTAGGGGCAATCCCCCCGTGGTTGCCCCAATCCCCCCGTGGTTGCCCCCAATCCCCCCGTGGTTGCCCCGATATTTGAAACACCGATTCCCTCGTCCGTGGAGGGGGTAGGCACGGGCGCACTACCCCTACAAAAGCCTGATTTTCGTGAGAATGAAACCGCCCTGCTTCTTAAGGGAGATGCAATGGGACTCGGCATTAAGGATCGCGAATTAAATAACTTACAATTTTAATTGTTATTGTGGGATGGGCGTCCCGCCCGTCCTTTTTGGAC
>NZ_JAUBUC010000078.1:0-16272 GCF_036705285.1 Microcoleus sp. B4-C1
AAGCATGACAATATTCCCGTCCCGCCCTGCCTTTTTGGACGGGCGGGACGCCCATCCCACAATAACAATAACAATTAAAGTTATTTAATTTGCGATCCTAAATAACTTTAATTGTTAGCGAGCTTTCAGTAGGGTGCGTCAGCTAGTTAAATGGTGAAGTAGGAGCGAAAAACTGAGAACTACTGACGCACCCTACTGTAATTTAATTAAAATTTAATTAATTAGGTTCTCTGCCCGAAGCACTGAGCCTCTCGCGGGCAAAACTCTTCCAAATACTTAATTCTGGAAGTTTCCACGCCACACCTTCTTGTTGTTGACTTGGGGCACAGCAATTCAGGCATTTTTGCCAGCAAGAAAGAGCGGCTGTTGTATCCCCTTTTGCTTCGAGAACTTGTGCTAGCAAGCAGTGTGCAACAGCATAGGAGTTATCTAATTCAATTGCTTTTTCCAAGTGAGTCTCTGCTTCACTGTAAAGTTGCAGTCCTAGATAAGCCCATCCCAGATTTTTGTGGAGCGTGACTTGGACAATTTTGTCATTAACCTGTGGCAAAATGGAGAGAATTAGTTCTACCGCTACGTCAAAATTTTCGCTGAGAATTTCCAATCGAGCTAAATTATTGACAGCAGCACCGGCAGCGCGACTGTTTTTATATTCTGCTGCTTTTTTGTAGTGCTGGCGAGCGTTGGGCAAATCTTCTAGTTTTTCGTAGGTTGACCCTAAATTGTAGTTAGCTGCTGGCAGTTCTGGATTGTAGCGAATGGTTTGTGTTAAATAACATTTGGCAGTTTGTAACTCACTCTCTAAGTATTTCTTGTAACCAATTTGATTCAGGTATTTAGCAATTAATTGATGGGTGATAAATAGCCTAGCCTGCGGGGTGACTGTCAGGCGTTCTTCCCCAGACTCGGTGAGGAATTGCAGGAGCGATCGCTCGATGAGAATTTCTACAGCCAGTTTCAATTCTGATAAGTCTTCCGCAAATAGTATACTGGATTGCAACTCGCTAAGGGTGGCGGGTTTATTGCTTGCCAAGCAAGACAACACTTTTACTTCTAATTCAGAAAAACCCTGAAAGTGATGCTCAAAAAAATCTCGGACAATCCCCTCAATAACCGAGGGAGTTTTTTTGATGAGTTGTGCTAAATTGCCCGCTAACATATCTTGAGCGTGAGTGACGGCTATTTTTAAAAGGAGGGGATTGCCACCATATAGATAAATGAGTTCTGATAGCAAATTACTCTCTGAAATAGAAACTTTTGGGGCGGATAAAATGATTTGTTTGGCATCCTTTTCTGGTAATTCCCTCAGTTCTAAAGCTCGACAAGGTAAGGTTTCTTCTGCTACATTATAAATTTCTATAGGGTGAGTCCAACTGATGATAAGCAGGCAACTTCGGTGAGGGGTTTGTGCTATTTGTTGGAAGAGTTCCCGGTAACTTTCGTATCCGGGGCGGTAGTGTCCTGATAGCTTTCCGCTTTCAAGGATAGTTTCGACTTCATCAAAAATTAATAAACAGCGGGTTAAACGCAAATATTCTATTAATTGGGATATAAGTGAGTTGCTGGGTTTTGGAAGGTCGATTTCTGAATGATGAGATAGGAATTGCAAGATGTCTGGCAAGAGTTTTTCAAGGGAACCAGAGGTGGCGATATTTCGCCAGATTATGGTTTGAAATTCCCCTTGAATTTGTTGTAGAGTTTGGGTAGCTAATGCTGTTTTGCCAATCCCTCCCATGCCACAAATTGTGACTACTCGACAACGGTTTGTTACTATCCATTTTTTGAGAGTTTCTATTTCGGAATGCCGCCCGTAGAAAGGTTCTTGACCTGGGACTTCTCCCCAATCAATACGCGGTGAAAATTGAGGGATAGTTGCGTCTTGGAAGCGGGTATTCTCTACGGTTGGATAAACTTCGCGGTCGGTTTTAGCATCGTGACGGTTAGTGGCAACTTGTTTCTGGTATTCAGTTACGAGAATTTGCTGGAGTTTTGCTAATTTTCCCGGCCCGGCACCTTGAACTTCAAATTTTTTATACACTTCTCCCAGGCGTTTTTGTAAGGCATCTTTGCGAACGCGAAGCTGGTCGGAAATATCCGACATGGATTCGCCTTTGATTGCTCTTGATAAGACTTCAAATTCGTTTTCGGAAATGCCAACTTTAGTGGCTAAAGTTATTAAAAAATCTTCGGGAAGTTTCATACTACGTTGAATACAGGTATTACAAAGCGGGCGGTTCTACTCAAAGATAGCTGGGAAAGGACTGGGCGATCGCGCGAAATAAGCGAACACAGGAATTTTGGCATTGGAAACAGAGGCTTCTGGGCTGTAACTTGATTATATGGGCTTTTTTCTCACTTAAAAAGAGATAAACGAGATAGACAACAGAAGAAGTGACGGGTGGCGCAAACAGAGGCTTCTGGGCTGTAACTTGATTATATGGGCTTTTTTCTCACTTAGCACGAGGCAAATGAGATAAGCAACAGAATAGTTGAGGGGCGATCGGCTGAAATTTGGAGCCATTTTTAGGTCGGGATACTTTATTTGTAAAGGTTTAGAGCTTGTTTAAGTTGTCGTTAGAGGGGCTAGAGCCTTGTGAAATCGACTTTTGAGTAGTTTTTCTCATTTAATGAGATTTTAGTGAGCATTAGCTTGACAATCTAGAACTATATTTGATACATTAATCTCAGTTAGGCGCGCTGGATGTTTCAGAAAGTCGGTACAGCCGGAGAGCTTTCTGAGTTCAGCGAACCTGAATACAGTTTCCCCCTCAGCTTTGCATAATTTTTGGGTTTGACCCTGGTTAATCAGTGGAGGTCGAAACCAGATTTACCTGTGAAAACTGCTGGACTAAAACAACTTACGAGTATCGTTGCTGATTGGAGAGTAAAAAACCATGTTTAGGTGCGTCAAGTGGATAACCGCTTTACCTACGATCGCGCTTCTGTCTGTTTTCAATCTGTTTCCGAGGGCGATCGCCCAAGAATATCCGGGGTGTTTTCAATTGAATTCTGAAAGAAAACAGTATGAATCTCTCGATGAGCTTTGTCGATTTCCCAAACCACCTGAAAACACGCGGAAGCCAGACCCTTTTAGGGTTCAGCTAGTGAATGGACTGGAGTTAACTGGATTAGCGATGGAAAATACAGGAACTCAGCGATTTCTTGTAGGGCGGTTGACCAACAAGCAAAGTAAGACGGCTAAAGTTCAGTCTATCAGCGTCCAATTTATCGATAAACGAGACGGAGCTGTAGTCGAATTTTTGACTGTTAAGCTTGGCGGTGTATTAGCTCGCAATCAGGGTTATGAATTCAGGAAAATTATGGATAATGCTCTTCAACTAGGCGATCGCAGTAACAATGATTTGTCTATCAAGTTTTTGGAGTGGGACTAGGTAAGATACTAGAGATCAAACTTAAACATATACCAAATCCTTCAATAAATTAGGAAAAATTCATGAAATAAGTAAGTAAATTTTGGGGCTTGTTTTATTGAAGCCTTTTGTTAAACGGAAGTCAAGGCCAAAAAACAGAATTTTCTGATTTTTAATTCCTCTATATACAGACTAGGAGCGACATTATGGACGAGTTTGTTAGGAAAGCTGCTGGACTAGGATTGCCTGTGATTTTACTTCTAATTGTGATGGCAACTACAGGTTTTGCAGGAGCGGCCGCAATTACGACGGCTTTGGCAATGTTAGGTGGGCCAGCAGGAATGTTCGGTGGCATTGCTTTGCTGGGCATCACCGGTTTAGCGACAGAAATGTTATCTAAGTACGGTCTTGAAGCGCTGTTAATTGGAATTTACAGGCAGCGCATTCAAAATGGAGAATCTCATGCTGCAATTTGCAAAGAAATGCGCCAATTACCAATATCTGGAGATTTGAGGCGGAGACTTGGGGAAGAGTTTGGGTGTTAGTAAATATAAGATGAGCAATTTTATTTGTAAATTGCCCAAGATAGATCGCTGCTAATTGCTTAGAGAATCAAATAGGAGGAACAGATGGAGAGCGAATTGATTGGAGAGGTTAGATTACGCAACTGCCACCTCGTCTACCGTGAAGGCTCAAACTATCGAGTAGATGTGATTAAGGCTCAAAGACCTACAATCGTATTTACAAAAAACATTACTTGTGAAGTAGTGGAGTATTTGTACAATCAACTGAAGGGACATCAAGTTAATAAAGATGAAGCAGCCGATGTCCTCAAACCAGTTGCCAGCAAGTTAGATTTACCTTACAGCTATGGGCATCAGCTTGCCTATTATACGCAGGAGGTTTTAGTGGTACTTGTGGCGATAGGTAGAGCAAGTTTGAGTCAACAAATAGGTCGAGGTTGTTGTTATACAATTCTTCGGACGTGATAAATCCTAAAAGGAGGCGATCTAGTAGCTTTTCCGAACCGCCAATAGACAATAAATATGAAATCTAATCAACTCATCCAAATCAGCGGTACACCTGGTCAAATTGTGGGGATTGTTCCAGTTCAAAGTAATGGCACAATTACGGTTAAATTAGTTGGCGAAATGTTACAAATTAGCTCGGAATCTTTTTTCGGATTAGAAACAAAAGAGGTGTTTATTCCGATTGAGGATGTTAGAGCGATTGAAACAGGAGAGGGTTGTACTTGGTGGCTGTTTTGGTTAGGAATTCCAACTCTCAGTATTTTTATCGGTGTTGTCTTTATTATTCTTGCCTTCATTGTCAAACAGCGCTATCTGACTATTTACAGCAGTCGGGTTAATGTGATAGTATTTCACAGGAAAGGAGAAAAAGTGGCTCAGTTTAGAACTGGTGTTTTAGAGGCTCGCTATTCTAAGTCTCTGGCGATCGCTAAACCGCCAATGCCACCACCGCCATCCCGTCCTTTTAATATTTGAGTCCAGAGAGTAGATATCATATCAAATCCGCGCTTGATCGTCGGGCGTAAAATCGAGTCAACATTCCACACTCGACCATCATTCAGTTTGGCGATCCAGAGTTAACAATTAATAGTCAACAGTCAACTATTATGAGGAGTGCAACCGGAATTGATATCATAATCCAAATCTCGTGAGTTTAGGGTGATCAGCAAAATAAAAATTCTCGTGGTGCGGGCCCCCTATCCCGGATGAGGAAGACGCTTATATAGCAATCCTTGCAGGAGTCATAAATTTTTTAACCCCACCCCAACCCTCCCCTTGGTAAGGGGAGGGAGTAAGAAATTCACAAATGATTTAGGATTGCTATACTATCATTTATACCACAAATATAGGAGAGCCAATCTTTTATAAGAAACCGCATTTCTTAGGGTAAGTCTTATTTAAATTAACAAAAGTACGGCTGCTGTTGCTAGCAGTAGCAGAATTCCGGCTGCACCTGCTAGCGGTTTGGCTGCTATTCCTGTAATCCATTCTGGTACGCTAGAAGTAGGTTTAATTGCGCCTTCTGTATCTACGGTAGTTATACCCCAAATCCAAGCTGCGTGAATGCCGATCGCCAATCCCAAACTGCCATTGTCGGCGATGCGGGCTAATGTTAAAACCATCCCCATCAGCCACAATCCGGGAAGTTGCGGTAGAGTTTCTTTGGCGGCCCAAATTAGGTGGGCGATCGCAAAAATGAAACTGGCGATCGCTGCTGCGATTAGCACTGAGTAATCTTGCTGGAGGATTGTTTGCAAGCAGCCGCGAAAAATTAACTCTTCTGTGGCGCTAATCCACATTCCTAATAACAGAGTCAGCAGACTAGCAGGGTTAAAAATTAAAGCCCAAAAATTAATTTTTTTTTCGCCTGTTTCGGTGGATATTTCCCCGATTTGTAGCTCGATCCAGCCTGCGCTTAATTGCAGACCGAATAAAATTACTAAGCTGACTGTTCCTAATCCCAATCCCAGCAGTAATGACATCACAACTGCGGGTTGCCAATCCCAACCCCAGTTAGTAAAAGATGTATTTTCAATCCAACTTGTCGCCCATAAAATGAAGGGGACAATCACGTAGAGGGAAGCGAGTAAAGGTAGTTTTTTGTTCCCCAGGGGTTGGGGTGGATGCCATTTGAGGGCGATCGCCAGCACAATCGCTGCGGGAAGCCACACAACAATCCAAGTTGATAAAAAAACAATTACTTTGAGAATTGCTGGTATTGACTGCGACATCAATCGCAGGTTGTTTAGGTGATGCCACATTTTAATAACTAATAACAACTGCCAACTGCCAACTGCCAACTGACAACTGCCAATTGACTACCGATCGAGCTTGCGCTGAATTTGCCTCAGAGACTGGTACATTTCCGGCAAGCGGTTGTAGACGGCTGCGGCTTTGAGAAATAGTTTGTGGGGAATTGCTGGCACCCCAGTCACGATCGCACCTGCGGGCACGTCGCTGTGAATTCCGGCTTTAGCAGTGGCGATCGCCCCATCTCCGATTTTGGCTTGATTGGCAATTCCCACTTGACCTGCCAAAATTACATTGTTGCCAATTTTTACTCCGCCGGCCATGCCAACGTGAGCGGCAAAGGCGCAATTTTTCCCGACTTGACAGCCGTGACCTACCTGTACTAAATTGTCGATTTTTGTATTCTGGCCGATGCGGGTTTCTCCGACAGCGGGCCTGTCGATCGTGCTGTTGCAGCCAACCTCAACGCCCTCTTCTAATACAGTGCAGCCAGACTGCTCCATTTTCACCCATCCTGTGGCTGTCGGCACGAACCCAAAACCTTCGGAACCAATAGCCGCACCGCTGTGAATCACGCAATTTGCCCCGATGCGAGTACGTTCGTGAATGACACAATTAGCGTGTAAAACAGTGCCTTCGCCTATTTCCGCATCTGGGTAAATTACGACATTTGGATGAATGCAAACGTTGCTGCCAATTTTGACTTTTGCTTGAATAACGACGTGGGGGCCAATATAGACATTTTCACCAATTTCTGCTGAGGGGTGAACGACGGCTGAGGGATGAATTTCCGATGCTGGGCGAAACGGTTGATAAAAAATGGCGATCGTTTCAGCAAACAGCAATCGCGGATCTGCAGCAGCAATCCAAGCAATGTTGCGATCGTCACATTGAGCTTGGAGACTTTCATCTAAGGGTAAAATTAAAGCCGAAGCATTTGTAGTGGCTGTATGAGCGGCAAATTTAGCACCTTCTATATAACTGATAGTACCGGGTGCAGCTTCATCAACAGGTGCCGCGCCTGTAATTTCTGGATCGGTAGCAACCGACGCTGTGAGGCTGCGACTGGTGGCTAAGTTAAGTTTTTGTACTATTTCGCTAAACTTCATCTCTAAAAAAAATTTGTTATTAACACAGATTGACCATAGTTAAAATTACCAGCTTTGGAGCACGATCTGAGCAGTTGCCATTTAACTAACAGCCGGGAAGTCCCTCGGTATATTCACAGGGGACGCATCTGAGCGTTGCGCGAAGTACCCCGTTGGGAATTACCGCAGGGATGAAAGGCTCGTCGGTCGGAGGAACGGAGCCCGACAATTATTTTTTCACTTCCCCTTGATAACCTGGAAATACTCTGGTACTATCTTAGCAAGTGGGGGTGGAACTACCTCACTATAAAAAGCCTTTGCAAAAAAGGAAAAAGAAGCCTGCGGTCTAACTGTACTCAGTTGACCGTCACGTTCGTTCACAAAACAAAAACCCCGATTTCTTGAAGAAGTCGGGGTTGTAGCGCTCGATTATTTTTGGCAATTATTGTACAGAAACTGCATCTACGTCAACGGTGCTGCCTGTGGCTTCAGAAGGGCTGCCGGTGGCTTCGGATGCTGAGGCTGTCTGTGTTTGGCGGGATTTAAAGTAGTCGATCGCCATTTGCGAAACTTCGGAAATCAGCAAAACAGCGATCGCCACATCGTCAATTTGTCCGACGACGGGGAGAAAGTCTGGGGCAATGTCGATCGGGCTTACCAGATATGCCAGGGTTCCCAGAATAATCCACCAGCGGTATTTGGGGTTGCGGAGGGTGTCGCGGTACCAGTTGTAAACAGATTGTATAGAAAAGTTCATCAGGTTGTCCTCTACTTATATTTTCCATCTTGACAAATTGTCGCTCGAAATGCTTGTGGAGATATCCCCCCTAGGGTTGGCAAGAGAATTCTACCTGGGAGTATTGGGAATTCTGCCGGAAGGATTTGTCAAGCTGTGTCGGAAAGGCGGGGACTCTTGGCAACGCCCTTACAGAAACCTGACAGATGAAAGCGGATGGAATTAATCTGTGTTTATCTGCTGTTTAAAAAAATCTTCATGTCTCTGACTCACGAATTTTGAAAGATCCATTTTTGGTCGCCGATCGCAATTTCGCAGCCATTTGGCAGCCAAAAAGGCTCGTTAGCAGCCAGCCTCTGGCCCCCTACAAAAGTGCCGTTGGAACTGCCGCTATCGACAAGCTGATACCGCTGTTTGCCAATTTCGTCAGTCGCCCGGCGGATTTGAGCGTGGTAGCGCGAACTTTGCGGATCTTGTAATACTAAAGTGTTGGTTGGTTCGCGTCCAATTGTAAAAGGATTGGCTGTTAGGGCGATCGCTTCTCCAGAAAGTTTGTAGATTAAATATGCGGTAGTTTGGCGATCGCTGTTTGCGAGTACCGTTGGTGCAAGTTGGGGAGGATTTCTCCCAGGAGGAAGGCTGTTTTGAGCAAGTTGTTGTGTTAGTTGTTGTAAATCTCGATCGAACCCTGCTGCTGTGTCAGAAGCTGGAAGACTCGCAGGAGAATTACCTGAAATTAAGTTTAACTGCTGTACGGGAGATTGAGGAACAATCGGACGGCCTGCTTCGGCAATTCTCATTTGCAGGGCGGCGGCATTTTCTGCTTCCTGTCGGGCACTCATTCCCTCAACTTGGCGAATAACTCCGTTGGTTTCGGGAAAGCTGACATCGCCAATTCGCACGTCTTCTAAGTTAAAACCTAGGGTATAAAAATCTTGGACGCGATCGAGCAAATTTTGGCGCAGCAACAGCCTTCCTTGACTGATAAGCTGTTGTAGGGGTATTTGCCCGATCGCTAATCCCATACAATCCTTAACTGCACTTGCTAAAACAGCGAGAGGATCGGACAATTCTAAAGCTACTCGTTTCGGATCTATAACTTGATAAATAACAGTCAGAGTGGCATCAATTAAAAATCGATCCTTAGACAAAAAATCTCCGTGCGACTGTACCTCCAAATTGCGGAGTTTGGTGTCTACGATGACAATTTGACACTGTTCCAGCAGGGGAAGGGCGAAGCTGAAATGCCGCCCGGATTTTAGGGTACGCACGGCGCGGCCGTTTTTGACCAACAAACCCGTGTAACCCGCCCCTATAAAGTCCATGCTAAAGCCGGCCCAGCGTTCGGGTGTGACGGTTTGAATCAGGGGAGAAGCGTTGTTCATGGGAGGGAGTTGAGGGAGGGGAGATTCTATTTTTAGGGTAACAAATTGCTGGGGGCGAGCGATCGGGCGGTGTGCCGGTTTCGCAACCTCTATTCTATACTTCTGGACTCCCCGCGATTCAGGCCGGACTGGATTTAGTTTTTATCTAGTTGGTGGTGAGGGCGATCGAAATGCTGTTCGCGCCGGTGCGTCAGATCCGAAAAACTTGTTGAAATCGAAAGAATTAATGTCTAACGCACCCTACAATTTGCTGTAACTGTGACTATTTGTGGTAATATTAAAGAGCTTAAAAATTACCAATTAATAGCCTTTAACTATAATGTCTAAGGAATCCGTCATCACAGAACATATTGAAATCACGCCTGGGGTGCTTGGCGGTAAGCCGTGCATTGCCGGTCATCGAATTGCTGTAGCACACATCGCCGAAATGTATCTGAAAATGGGAATTTCTATAGAAGAAATTGCCGGCAAGTATGACTTACCACTGGCCTCGGTTCATGCAGCAATGACCTATTATTACGATCGTCGAGAAGAAATCGATCGTCACACTGCTGAAAGTCGAGCTATTGTGAAAGAATTAAAGCGTAATAGTCCCCCATCTCCGTTACAAGAAAAATTGAGGGCAATTAGAGGTAAGTGAGCAAATTCGTTTTCATTTAGACGAACATATTGACTCTAATATTGCGCGCGGTTTACGTCGTTACGGGATCAGCATCCGACCGTTTACGCTGGGAGCAAGCCAAAATTAGCAGATGTCGCAAATTCAGAACTCACTATATATTATTCATGTTATTTACCACATTATTCTATTTCTTGCTTTACAACTAGCCTGATGAAGTAGAAGTAGCAGATGCGATCGCCCTTTAATTCCCAAAAAGCGATCGCCCTAAAAAGGAATATATTCAACAGCATTCCTCCATTCATCGGATTCCGAGGCTAAAGCAAGGAGTTCCAAATACCACTTACAACAACCCCTTAGCTCGCATTCTCACGAAAAATGGTGAAGGCGAAAGCAGAGATTTTTCCTGTTGTACCTGCTCCCATTCCGTCCGAATCTCCTGCTCAATTTCAGCTTGAAAGTCGAAGTAATAAGCCATTGCTGCATGAGCCTCCGACTGCATCAAATAAGGATGCTGGCGACACATTTCTTCCACTGACCAACCGTAAGCTAGATAATCCATCACAATCTGAGCAACCCGCACGCGGGTATCCGCTGCAACCGTGCAGGTTGACCCGCTACTTTCTCGATATGAGGATAAATTAAAGCTGATGTCATTGCTTTTTGGATCTATCTCTACAGAAGCTTAGCATAAATAGTATTATAACAGTCAGCCAAAATCCAAAGAATTAAACAAAGCGATCGCCCTTTCATTCCCTAAAAGCGATCGCCCTTGTGACAAGACATTATAAGTGCGATCGCAACAGCCTAAGCAACACCATAGCTCGTAAACTGCCTTGCATAGGGAGGCTGAAGCCCCAAAACAATATCTTCCCGCGCCACACCCATCAGCACTAACTCCTCAGCAATCAGTTCATCAGTTTGATTGCGTTGAATCCAGACTTTTTCATTGCGGATGTCTAAGTGAATCGGGCAACTATAAATCCGATTGTGACCGTCCCAACCTAAATCTAATATCTGATAATGGTCATGTTCGGTGTCAAACAAAACCTGAATTTCTATGTCACCATTGATGGGTTTACTTTTGCTATATTCCATCAGGAAATTGCGAACAATCTGCCGATATTTAGTTAATCTATCCATTCCACAATCACCTCATTAGTAGGGTCGTATACTAACAACTTTAGATCGTACTCAGCTATCGCCGCTTGAGGCAAAGCACGAGAGAAAAATGAATTATAGGCAGCGATGGGAACTGCCAAATAGAGCGATCGATCTGGCTCCAAATTTCTGAGTGCTAGTCGATAATTCAAAAATTGACCGAGGGCTAGGTGGAAATCAAACATAGCTGATTCACTCAGAAAGCTTTTAACCTCCACCGCAATTTTCTGCACACCTCGCTCTGCGGCTAAAAGCTGTTCCGCCCCCAAGTCAATCCTGAGCCGATCGTCTTCGCTAAACTTTAGCTTCAGCGGATCGTGGGTAATTACCCAATTATCCTTCAGGAGAGCGGATTTCACAGACTCATGGAAAACATCCCTAGCCGACATAGACTTTACTCAAAGACCTAGTTTCCATTCTATCCAAACCCACGCACTTAAGAACTTAGCACTAATAGTATTATAACACTCAACCCAAATGCCAAGAATCAAATAAGGGCGATCGCCCTTTCATTCCCAACAAGCGATCGCCCTTTCATTCACCTCACCAAAAACGCCGCACACTCAACATGAGAAGTCTGAGGAAAGAAATCCGCAGGCTGCACTCGCGCTAACTTATAATCCCCATTTTCGCACAAAATCTTCAGGTCGCGAGCCAAAGTAGCCGGCTTGCAGCTAACATAAACAATACGATTTGGTTTGATTTCCTTGATAGCTTCCAAAACCGCGCGATCGCACCCTTTCCTCGGCGGATCTAGCAGCACAATATCCGGTGTCAATCCCAAGGAAGGCAGCAAACTCTCTACAGTTCCGGTGTGAAAATCGACATTTCTCACGTCATTTAACTCAGCATTTAATTGGGCTTGTTCGATCGCCGCCGGTTGCACTTCTAAACCTATGGCTATTTTTACTTGTTTTGCCAGGGGTAAAGTAAAAGTACCAATGCCGCAGTAAGCGTCAACCAAAACCTCATTTCCCTGCAAATTCAATTCCCCTACCATCACCTCTAACAACGCTTCAGCCGCCTCTGTATTTACCTGAAAAAAAGTATCGGCTCTTAGCTGAAATTTCAAACCAGCAAAGCTTTCTCGCAGATAAGAACGACCCGCAATGCAGCGAGTTTCTGCACCAAAAATCACATTAGTTTGATCGGGATTTATATTCAAACAAACTCCAGCCAGTTGAGGATATTGTTTCAGCCACTCTGATGCTTGCTCTTCGAGTCCCGGCAAGTCTCCAGTGCGAACTATTAAAGTTAGCAGCATCTCGCCGGTGCGCCGTCCGATTCGCAAGGACAAATGACGCAATTCTCCTGTATGTTTCTTTTCGTCGTAGACTTGCCAATCCCGCCAGTGGATGTCTTCTTTCACTTCTTTTAACAAAGGATTGAGGCGCGGATCTTGCACCGGACATTGATTGAGATTGACTAATTTGTGGGTGCTTTTTTGATAGTAACCTGCTTGGACTTGACCTGTTGCAGATATTGCCACGGGATAAGTCGCTTTGTTGCGGTATCCCAAAAATTGGGGAAATCCCTCGATTTTTCCCGTTAAAATTTCATCAACTTGCAGATTGCTAAATCCGCCAATCCTTTCTAAGGCTTGAATGATTTGATTTTGCTTGGCTGCAAGCTGATATGGATAATCTACGTGCTGCCACTGACAGCCGCCGCACTTGTCGGCGACAATGCAGTTAGCTCGGATGCGGTGTTCGGATGCTTCGAGAAGTGTGTCCAGCTTGCCTGTAGCATAGGTGGATTTGACTTGCACGAGGCGGACAAGGACTCGATCGCCCGTCACGGTATCGGGCACAAACACTACTAACTCACCAAAACGACCAACTCCGTCGCCGGTGTCTGTCAAGTCAGTAATCTCTATCTCAATCAGTTGACCTTGCTGGCAAGGGTTTGCCAATTTCGTCGAGTTTGGGGCGGGGAATTTAGATTTGGTCACAAGTAGTCGTGGTAGGATTTAATATGGTAATGCAATATCGCTCTCTCTTTCCTGAGATAAGTCGTAGCGAAGCGGGGCTCCATCCATCGCACTCAAGCTCAATTGCAGGCTGTATTCCTGCTGCTGAACGTCTTGCTGCTAAAGCCAAGCTTCAACCTGCAAGTCAAGCCTGCCGTGAGTTGCCTCGATCGATCCTGTGCGATATGCTGTTGGGGCGAGCTAGCAAAAACTCGTTAAACAGTCAAAGTGTCTGCCGACATCAAAACTCTCAATCGCAGTTTTTGAGTTTTTCCCGCAGTACCCTGGAACACAGGGAAACGGGCTTGAACATCAAGCATAACGTTTGCGGAGATTTACCCGCTACTTCTAATGTTGATAAATGTTAGAAGCAAAGTAAATCGCCCAACCAAGAATCTCATCTTTAATGGATGAGAATGTCAATTAATCTTACTCTCAAATATCCTCAATTTTTTTGAATAACAATGAGCGTAGTTAGCCAACTAATTCTCCAAGCCGACGACGAACTTCGCTATCCCAGTACCGGCGAACTTCAAAGCATCAAAGATTTTTTTAAAACCGGAGAACAGCGGGTGCGTATTGCTACTGCGCTGTCTGACAGTGAGAAAAAAATTGTTGAAGAAGCTAGCAAAAAACTCTGGAAAAAACGCCCTGACTTTATCTCTCCTGGGGGCAATGCTTACGGCCAACGCGAACGGGCTTTGTGTCTGCGCGACTACGGCTGGTACTTGCGCCTGATTACCTACGGTATCTTGGCGGGTGACAAGGAGCCGATCGAAAGCATCGGTTTGATTGGCGTTCGGGAAATGTATAATTCTCTCGGCGTTCCTGTTCCTGGCATGGTCGAAGCTATCCGCTGTTTGAAGGAAGCTTCTTTGGCTTTGCTCAATCAGGATGATGCTAAGGAAGCAGCTCCTTATTTTGATTATATCGCTCAGGCAATGTCTTAATTGCTTTGGCGATCGTTTTTATGAATGTGGCGGAGCATTCGCGGGTGATTTTTGGGGTGATTTTATCTCGCAATTGCTCGCAAATGTTTCGCTTCTGTTTTTTGGAAAGGAAATCTGCCTCATTTCTGCTAGGAAGCAATGCTGTTTAAGCTTTCCCAGATGTTGAGTTCGTCTTGTCTTTCAATGCACATTTGATTTAAAAAGTCAAGTGTTTTTGGGAGAAATTGTTTCTTGAATTTCCGGCTGTCGTACAGAATGGATGTTTTGAGCTGCGAGAGTTCTCCAAGGGTGGGGCAGGTTTGGATATGATGGGCGATCGCATTTTGCCATTCTTCCAGCCTGCGGTAGCTGACAAACAGGCCGCCTCTATCCCGATGGTGGACGAAAACCACGAAAGCCCAGGATTCGACTCGCTTAATTTGATTTTGGCTGATTTTGAGCAGTTGGGCGATGGCTACGCCCCGGCTTACGCCTACGACCTGACGGTGATGCGGAGCTTTTTCGAGGGCTGGATGCGGCGAAATAGTGCTGTCATGGCTGTATACTCAGGGCTTGAGAGGCAAGTTCTGTTTAGACTCAATTACATCTTACTCTATATCAGATTCTTATCTCACTTGTGCAACAATATTTAATGGAAACTCAGATGTTGTTCGTACAACCCTCAATCATTGATGCTGTGCTAGTTTGAGAGTTAATGTAGGTGGAAAAAATGTCAGCACTCTCTAACAACGCTGTGGTAGACAATCGGCAGGAATTGCGTCCCGTTCGCTTCACGGAGACGGGGCGGATGCGTTTGGGCAAGATGTTAAAGGCTGCAAGACAGACAATAGGTTGGTCTGTTAGCGAAACACAGTTCAAAACAAGGGGGTACGAAGAGGCGCTGTTCACAGCGACAAATCAACCCGTACCCAAAGATGTGGGTATCAGTGCCGCAACAGTCAACCGTTACGAACGTGGGAAGCTGGATAATTTGGATTGGCGATCGCTCTCTCTGTTATGCTTTGTCCTCAAGCCGATCGATCCGGTGACAGGAGAGGCACTAGAACCGACAAATGCTTTATATATCGCGTGCGAACATCCGCCTTACAATGACGCAAAGCTCTACGACTAGATTATTTGCAGATAGGTGATGACTGATGGTTGTAGCAGAAGCTAGGCGAGAAAAAGAATACTTGAGACGGAGATTTACTGATACCGGGCTGCGGCGGTTGGGTAAATTCCTGCGCTCGTGGCGGGAAGCTAGGGGCTGGAGCGTTCACGAACTGAGCGAAAAGACCAAGCAGCATGAGGCTCAATTTTATAATCTAGGGGGAGAGCCTTTGCCGAAAGTTTTGGGGGTCAGCATTGCAGGCATTTCGAGAATCGAAAATGGCTATTACAACAAGCCTGCACCCGATCTTTTGTGGCTGTTCCTCGATGTTCTCGAACCAGTTCACCCGGTTGAAAAGCGGTTGGTTACTCTAGAAGACTTACTGTTGATCGGAACTGAATTTTGGAACCCAAACGTCGAGGCGTAGGATTGACTTAATAGTTAAATTGGATCTGTAAAATGCCGGGATTTCTTGACTTTAAGGCTGTCGTCGATCAGGAAAAACTGCGCCCTGTGCGATTTACGGATACGGGACGCGGTAGATTGGGCAAACTTCTGAAAGCAGCTAGAGAGATTCGGGGCTGGTCAATTATTGAAACAGAAATGGTCACAAAAGAATACGAGGCCGCTCTGTTTCGGACAGCCGGAGATCCTGTACCAAAAGATGTCGGTATTAGTAATGCTACCGTTAGTCGCTACGAACGCGGGAAGTTAGAAAGTTTGGATTGGCGATCACTCTCTCTGTTATGCTTTGTCCTCAAGCCGATCGATCCGGTGACAGGAGAGGCCCTGGAACCGACAAATGCGCTTTATATCGCTTGCGAACATCCCCCATACAACGATGCGATGCTTTATGAGTAATTGATTGCTGACATCTGGCAGTATTGTTAATCAGCTTTTCAGGGCGGGCTCGCGTGCCCAACCCCTACTCCCCACAAGCAAAATATGGAGTTGTTGTGTGTGGAACAGGCATCTTGCCTGTTCTTAACAATAGTGCGGGCTCGCGTGCCCAACCCCTACTCCCCACAAGCAAAATATGGAGTTGTTGTGGAACAGGCATCTTGCCTGTTCTTAACAATAGTGCGGGCTCGCGTGCCCAACCCCTACTCCCCACAAGCAAAAT
>NZ_JAUBUC010000078.1:16372-30325 GCF_036705285.1 Microcoleus sp. B4-C1
TGCCCAACCCCTACTCCCCACAAGCAAAATATGGAGTTGTTGTGGAACAGGCATCTTGCCTGTTCTTAACAATAGTGATCGGGAGTGAGTTATTACCGATCGCCCTTTTGTTGAGCAATTAAAGCTTTAGCTTGCTGCCATAGAGATTCTAACTCTTCTGGGGGATAATCTGACAAAGGTCGATCGCACGCAGCCTCTACCTTCGCAAACCGCTGCACGAAACGATCGTTTGTTCCTTGCAAAGCAGCCGACGGATCTAAATCGTACCAGCGAGCTAATTGAATCAACACAAACATAATATCTCCCAATTCCGACTGCTGGGCTGCCTTATCCTCGTGTTTGAGAGCGTGTTCAAATTCTGCCATTTCTTCGTGAAATTTCTCCCAAACGCCGTCTACACTGTCCCAATCAAAACTCACTTCCGCAGCTTTTTGAGAGATTTTCATCCCGGCGGCGATCGGCGGCAAAGTGCTGGCATAACGGCTCATTTTCGAGGCTAAAGTTGGCGGCTTTTCCGATGTTGTGCCTTTTTCTGCTGCTTTGATTTTTTCCCAGTTTTCGTTGACTTCATCGACGCTGTTGATTTCGACATCGCCAAAGACGTGGGGATGTCGCCGAATTAGTTTTTCTGTAATGCCCGCAGCTATTTCGGCGAAGGTAAACTGATTGGATTCGCTGGCAATTTGAGCTTGCAGAATTACCTGTAACAGTAAGTCGCCCAATTCTTCGACGATCGCATCTTTATCTCCTTTGCGAATCGCGTCGGCGGTTTCATAAGCTTCTTCGATGATGTGAGGAATTAGAGTTTGGGGAGTTTGGGCTAAATCCCAAGGACATCCGCCGTCTGGCGATCGCAATTTAGCTACAACTTCTATAAGTTCTTCGAGTGCTGTGAGCGATCGACTTTCAGAATTAGACATAATAATTTACCTTTTAGATTTGCTGGAAGTGCGGCGGGGAGGTTGGCGTTTGCGCCTCTTAATTGTGCCAGGAGGGCGCAACCCGCTTAATCCTTTCTTTTTGAATTTTTTGTAAGCCGAGCCGCCCCAATCGCTCAGATAATGGCTCATAGCGCCCAATTCTAGACCGATGTAAACGGCTAAAATTTCGATGTGGTGTTCCCAGATCGATCGCCCGTAACTCAAAACCACATCCTGCCAATTCCAGCCGAAGTTTCCGACTTTTTCGGCAATTGCCAATCCCACGATTCCGAGAACCGCGATCCAGATAGCGAGGTACAAGATTCGCAAAGCAGTGCCGATCAGAGGGCCGTGGGACAAAAAAGAACGGTGGCGCAGGCTTTTTTGGTACGGGAGCCAAATCGGTTTGAACCATCCCCAGCGCTGATACTGGCAAGAGTAGATATCCAAGTCGGGGCCAAACATCAGCCCGCCGAATAAGAAGCTGCCGGAAACGAGCAAAGTCAGGTTGCTGCTCTGAGTCTGGCCAAAGGTGAGGGCTGCCACCAAGGGCAAACTCCACATGGTTATTTGATCGTGGGTGCGGCCAGAGGGCATTTAAAGTTTAGGATTTTTTTTACTTGATCTTTCTGAGTTACTGTGATATGATAAATCCCGGTGAGTGCAATTGGGTGATTAGCTCAGTGGTAGAGCGCCTGCTTTACACGCAGGATGCCGTAGGTTCAAATCCTACATTACCCATCCGATAACTCAATATCAACAGTTTCAGCCGTTTTTAGCCGTCAAGCCGAGAACGGCTGTTGCTGTTGAGGGTTGACTGTTGAATTGGGTGACAGAAAACAATGGGATACAAGCCTCCTCCTTTTAGGGGGACTTTCGGTTCTGAATTTCTCCGAAGAGGATTTTGAATAAATGCAGTGCTGTTTGTTCAGACTTGCTCTACAATTGTTTTATGTTAAATCTCACCTACGAGTACAAGCTCATTCCTACCGATACGCAACGCCAAACTTTCGACCAGTGGCTCAATATTTGTCGCAAGGTCTACAACTTTGGATTGCGAGAACGAAAAGATTGGGTTAATTCTCGTAAGTGTGATATCAACTCGTGCAGCATTAAGCAGGAATACATTATCCCGGATGATGCACCGCGTCCAACCTTTGCCCGTCAATGCAAATCATTGGCCCAAGCAAAGAAGTTAATTCCTGAGTTGAAACTGCCTCACACCCATGTCTTGCAGCAGGCGTTGCGCCAATTAGAGGCAGCGTTTGTGGGGATGTGGGAACGAGGACACGGTTTTCCTAGATTCAAAAAGCGGATGCGCTCATTTGTGTTCCCTCAATTGAATCTAGAATCCGTTAAACAGTTTGATGGTGCCGATTGGGTCAACCTGCCCAAGATTGGGTTAGTTAAAATGCACCTGTCGCGTCCAATTCCTCAAGGGTTTGATGTCAAGCAAATTCGCGTTATTAAGAGGGCTTCTGGCTACTATGTCATGCTCACTTTGCAATGTGATATCAAAGTACCTCAAGCCTCACCTTCAGGACATGGATTAGGGATTGATTTAGGGTTAAAACATTTTTTGGCAACTTCTGATGGTGAATTGATTGATAGACCTCGATTCTTTGTGGATGGACAACGCAAGCTGAAATTGCTGCAACGTCAACTCAAGCGTAAGAAAAAAGGCTCTAGAAAGTTTCGTCAAATTCATCACCAAATAGCGAAGCACCACGAATACATCTCGAACAGTCGCTCATACTTTCATTTCAAGACCGCTCATCATTTATGCAACGCAGCCCACACAGTATTTGCTGAGGATTTGAACCTCAAAGCAATGTCAGCCGGAAGGCTGAGCAAGCACACGCTTGATGCAGGGTTTGGTCAGTTCCTGAATATATTGAGCCATGTTTGCTTTAAGCGAGGTGCATACTTCGCAAAAGTAGACCCCAACGGAACAAGTCAAACCTGCCCATTATGTCAAACCCATACAGGTAAAAAAGAGTTATCCCAACGAGTGCATAAATGTCAAACCTGTGGCTATGAAACAAATCGAGATGTTGCAGCCGCGCAAGTAGTATTGCAGCGTGGATATACAGCGGTTGGGCAAAACGAGCGTGAATTTTGGGGAGGGCAAGCTACATGAGTAGTCCCAATGAACCAAGAATCCCTGCTCCTTTAGGACAGGGAGTTGTCAAGACTAAATTTAACATTGTGTGGCGGATGTCTCAAAAGTTTGCACTCAATGCTAGAAAATTAATTAATTGATTTTCTTTTTGAGAACCGTGTATATGAAGCCTAAAATAACGAGCCCGATCGCGTGGCAGCAAGCTGAACTGCTCATGCAGCCAGCGATGATCCGAGTGATCGACAACATCCGCAAACAATTAGAGGAGTCAGTTTGGACGGGTACTTATCAACAAGTGCAGATTCCAATTCCGGGCTATCAACTAATTTTAGAGCTTCAAGGCGAGCAAAGATGTGTCGATATTTGGGAACTTTGCTATCGAGTCTGCTTTGTCAACTACCAGCCCGCCCACAGTCAAATCCAAAGCCAAGAAGTTGTAATTGATACTAGCTTGATTGATGATGAGACTGGCGATGTAGATTGGAATCGGCTTGATGCTAAAGCCGGCCAATTAATACAAGAAATATTCGCTAATTTGGGCAAATAGTCAGTTGAGAGTTGTCAGTTGACAGTTGTCAGTTGTCAGTGGTGAGCTTTCCAGCCAACAGCGAACAGTCAACAGTCATCAGTCAACAGTCATCAGTTAACAGTCAACAATTAACAGTCAACAATTAACAGTCAATAAAATCTTATGATTCAAGAATTGCACGACATTCAAGCAGCGACAGGTGCTACTTTTGCAGAGTTAACAACCAAAGAAATTGTGCCAGTCAGTTTTGGTAACGACGCAGAAGCGATCGCAGCAACGAAACAAGGTGTAGCTTTGTACGATCGCACTCACTGGGGACGCATTCAAATCTCAGACAGCGATCGACTGCGGTTCTTGCACAATCAAAGTACCAATAACTTTAATATACTCAAACCCGGTCAAGGTTGTGACACAGTTTTCGTCACATCCACCGCCCGGACGATCGACCTCGCCACCGCTTATGCTACAGAAGATGCCGTACTGCTGTTAGTTTCGCCCAACCGCCGCCGCCAACTACTGGAATTGCTCGATCGCTATATTTTCCCAATGGATCGCGTCGAGTTAACAGATTTAACCGATACAACTGTTGCTTTCAGTGTCCTCGGCCCGGAAAGCACTCAACTATTAGAAAAAATCGGAGTTACCGAACTCGAAAATCAACCTTACGCTACTCACAAATTGATAAAAAACCCCCCTCTTTCCCCCCCTTACGAAGGGGGGGATGAAGGGGGGGTTCGAGTTGCGGTTGGTAGCGGTTTAGCAACTCCCGGATACACGTTAATTGCGCCAGCAAGCGATGCAGCCCACTTGTGGAAAGAATTAGTCAAAGCTGGGGCCGTACCGATGGGCGATCGAGTTTGGGAACAACTGCGAATCGAACAAGGACGCCCCGCCCCCGATTTTGAACTCACAGACGATTACAACCCCTTAGAAGCCCGCCTTTTACACACGATTACCTATGACAAAGGTTGCTACATCGGTCAAGAAACAATTGCCCGGTTGAACACCTACAAAGGAGTCAAACAAGAACTTTGGGGCGTGCAGTTGAGCGGTGCGGTTGAACCCGGAACAGCAGTCACAATCGGAGAGGAAAAAGTCGGCAAACTCACCAGTTTTACGGAAACTGAATCCGGCTTTTTTGGTCTTGCTTACATCCGCACAAAAGTGGGCGGCGAAGGATTGAAAGTGCAGGTAGGAGAAATGACCGGGGAAGTAGTAAACCTGCCTTTCTTAAGTTTGTAAGCTTGGGTTTGTAGTGATGACTTTATTCCTCATAGATTGAATTCCTCACTACGAACCTATAGGGGGTATTCTACTGGACATCATAAGCTAGATCAGTATTTAAATTGCAGGTCAACAAATAATCAAACTCTTGTGGGACGTTGCTCCGACGCCGCCCCAAGTATGCAGTTTAAATGCACAATAGCTGATTAAATTATGACATAATCTTCCCCCAAAACAGCTTGATTGACCTGCGGTTCCGGCTCTACTGGGTCGCTGTAATGAGTGTCAATGTGTTTGATGAAACTTTCCCGATAAGCTTTGAGATGCGAGTTAAGTGCTTCGATATCCTGCTCTCCTGTCGCGAAACCCCTCTCTCTTCTAAATTGACCCGATTCTTTAACGAAAGCCATGTCAACTTGCCACAAAGCCTTATCAATCGGGCGATAGGACAAATCAACAATATCATAAGCTGCGAATCCTTGAGACTTCATAAAACTCATTACCTCATACATCTGACCAAACAAAGTAACTTCTACAATTACATATTCAGTCTGCTGCAAAATCTCAGTTGCTCCCGCTAAAACATTTAATTCCTGTCCGTCTACATCAACTTTAATTAAATACGGGCCTGGCAATTTTCTTTCCCTGCATATTCCATCCAGCGTAATTGCTGGTATGTTTCTCACATAAGGATTGCTGCTGTCAGTAACGCGATTTTCAGAAAGTGAAGAATGCACCATACCGGGACTGACGTTGAGGGTGAAAACTCCCGCTTCTTTGGTAGCTGCTGCAATAATGTATTCTGCACTTTTGAGCTTGCGGCAAATTTTGGCGAGGTAAGGTTCATTTTCGGCGATCGGCTCAATTAGCAAATGTCGCGCATCGGGGAAAGTTTCGTAAAGATTAAAAGTTCCCAAGGCGGCACCGACATCAATCACAGTTCTTGGTTGAAAACCTAAGTCTTTAGCCAGCAGCAAGCTGCCTGACATCGAGTTTCTGAGAATTCCTGTTTGTTGTTGGTTCACAATTTTTTCCAGATTTCAATGTGGATAAAGTTAATAGTATGTCTTGCAGCAGAGTTATTGTATGTCCGAATAAAGAAACGAAGCAATCGCCGAGGTTTGCTATTTCTTCGTTTCTGATCGTAATGACAGAAATAGGTTTTAACTCAGATGTTGCACCATTGTCAATCAGCTTTTTAGGAACAGGCTTTTCGGCCTGTTCCACAATATATATAGCAATCCTTGCAGGAGTAAAAAGATGTAGGGGTAGTGCTAAGAGTGCCTACCCTGCCTCATGGGGCAACCACGGGGGGTTTGCCCCTACAAAAATTACACAAATGATTTGGGATTGCTATAGTAAATTTTCTTGTGGAACAAGCTGGACGGCCTGTTCTTGAGAATGGTGCAAGATGTGAGTTTCCATGTAACCTGCTACTATTTCGCGGATTTGTGCGCCTTGTTTTCCGGTTCGACAGATTGCAAAGCTTCGTCGAGAATTGCACGGGCTGACTCGGCTTTACTCCTAGCATCTCGATAGCGAACGTTAGCTTGAGCGAAGTTTTTGAGAACCTTGAAACCGTCTTTGAGGCTGGCGATTTCCTCGGCAGTCACAGCTTCATCTGTAAACAAAATGTCGATCGCCGCCCGGATTTTGAGTGCTTCTTCGCGGGATTCCATGACTTTCAATTTGAGACTTGCCAAATTGCTCAAAATCTGGACGGCTTCAGTAATCGCATCCTCGCCGTCAGACGCAGCATCTTCGATATCCTTAACTTCAACAAACTGTTTGGGCCCAAATCCCTCCATGAGTTCCGTAGGCAGCTTGCCCTCATCCATGAGATCCATCAGCCGATCCATCGCTTCTTCACGGGCTTTGGCTGAATCTTTCCCCTTGACAGTTAAAATAATTTCGGGGCTTTGAGGAAGTGTATAGCGAACCATATTTTGACAGCCTGTGCGCGAAAACAATTGAATGATATTTTATCTTTATTCGATCGCCAGTTGCAGCTATCAATCCGCTCGACTACCAACCGCTTTCCAAAACTTGACACATATACACTCAAAAGGAACCCTCGACAATGAAAGATAAATTTCTTAACTTTCTCAACTTGATTTTAGTAGCTGATGTGTTTTTCGTCTTTGCCATTTTTGGGTGGTTTGTGATCGCAGTAGCAGGTCGATCGACCGGAGTGAATCTCGGTTTTGATTTGTGGTACAGTCTCTGGCAGCCCGTATTTAATCCCGCCCTGGGAATTCTTATGGGCGGTGCTATTCTCAGCGGTATAATTAACCAAGTTTCTAAACGCCTCAATCCCAAGTAAAATTGATGTTTTGTGGGAGACGGTGATTGGCGATGCTACTTAGTTGGCGATCGAACTTGTGAAATGCTTCAAAGATGAGGCACTTCATTAAGTTGATGAAGCTGGAAAATACATAAGTAGTCAAAAACGAGTGAAAAGCTCCCCAAAGGAGCGATATCTTATCAAAGCAATCACAAAAGTTATGATAGCTTTACATTCTGTTACAGAGTAAAGTTTATTTTCGCCTACCTATTTACGTCGAAAATCAGGATTGGACGATCGGGATCTAAAAATATCAACTCATGTTCTGATGAACAAAAGTCGGGCAATTATGGGAGAACAAAAATGTATCGGTATCCTCACCAGCGGAGGTGACTGTGCAGGCTTAAATGCAGTTATTCGAGCCGTTGTCTACCGCGCAACGGGAACTTACAATTGGAAAGTGATGGGGATTCGTCAAGCCACCAACGGATTGATGAGTCGTCCCCCTCAAGCAATTCCCTTGGATATTGAGAAAGTAGACTCGTGGCTCACCATTGGCGGTACGATGCTAGGCACGACAAATAAGGGCGATCCTTTTGCTTTCCCCATGCCGGATGGGACTCTACGCGATCGTTCTGACGACATTATCGAAGGCTATCATCAATTAGGTTTGGATGCTTTAATTGGGATTGGTGGCGACGGTAGTCTTGCCATTCTCAGGAAGATTGCTCAACAAGGTAATTTGAATTTAGTTGCGATTCCTAAAACTATTGATAATGATGTTGGAATTACCGAGCGTTCTATCGGTTTTGATACTGCGGTAAATATTGCCACTGAAGCACTCGATCGCTTGCATTTTACTGCCGCAAGTCACAGCCGCGTCATGATTGTTGAAGTCATGGGACGCGACGCTGGACATATTGCGATCAGTGCCGGAATTTCTGGAGGAGCTGATATAATTTTGATTCCAGAAATCCCTTACACAATTTCCAAAATCTGCGCCCAAATCCAAGAACGCCAAGACCGGGGAAAAAACTACTGTTTAATTATAGTAGCGGAGGCAGTTCGCACTGAAGAAGGCGAGTTAGTAATGCAAACAAATCGCTTAGGCCAAAGTCGATTAGGGGGAATTGGTCAGTATTTAGCTGATACAATCTCTGAGTGCAGCGGTGCAGAAACTCGCGTCACCGTTTTGGGACATATTCAACGCGGAGGAACTCCTTCATCGCTAGAAAGGTTAATTGCTTCTGCTTTTGGCGTCGCAGCAGTTGATTTAATTGCCGAAGAGAAATACGACTGCATGGTATCTTGGCAAAAGCGGGAAGTTGTGAGCGTTCCTCTGGAAGATGCGATCGCCAAATACAGACCTGTAGACTTCGATGGTACTCTGGTTAAAACGGCCCGCGGTTTAGGGATTTGTCTAGGGGACTAAACAATTACCCCTCCGATTTCTCAAAGATTTAGTCGGGGACGCACTCAGAACCAAGAAACCGGCTTTTTTAACCGAGACTGAGGGTTTTAAGCTAGTGTATGGTCGTAAAAAAACCAAGGTGATGACCAAGAATTTCAAAGGTGGTATCCGCCACGTGATTTATCCGTGGAATCAATCCAAAATCGAAAATCGAAAATCCTCAAGCCCCCGCATTTATCCGTGGGATAAATCTAAAATCTAAAATCTAAAATCTAAAATCGATTGACCAAGAATTTCAAAGGTGGTATCCGCCACGTGATTTATCCGTGGAATCAATCCAAAATCGAAAATCGAAAATCCTCAAGCCCCCGCATTTATCCGTGGGATAAATCTAAAATCTAAAATCTAAAATCTAAAATCGATTGACCGTCTGTGCTTCCAGGACTAAGATTAACCTGGAAGCAGTGACGTTTCAACTATTTAGTGTAACTTGCAATCAGTTCTGAGCCAGTATCGACCCAGAGTGCGATCGCACTCGGAACTACAAAATACCGCAACAAGTGGAAAGGGGAGAAATTGACACCATTTACTACACAAATTAGAGTGCGACATTATGAAATGGATGCTCTCGGTCACGTAAATAATGCTGTCTACCAGCATTATTTAGAACACGCTGCGATCGAACATTTAGAACATTTGGGATTTACTCTCGATCGCTACCGGGAATTGGGCGGCGTCTTTGTAATGCGACGGATAGAAATTGACTATTTGCGATCTGCCGCATCGGGCGATCGATTGGAGATATCCACTTGGATCGAACAAATGCGCGGCCCGCGCGCTGTCCGCCGCTACGAAATTCGCTTAGCTGGAAATGAGGAAATCTTGTTAAAAGCAGAGGCGCTTTGGGTTTGGGTTGAAGTTACCACCATGCGCCCGCGAGCAATTCCCAAACAAATAATTGATATTTTTCAAGATCAGTTTCAAGCATTACCAACACCAACCAAAAATTAACTCTTATATTTGAAAAGTGCTGTAAAAATCTCCCCGTTTGTAGTGAGGGCTTGGGCCCGATATTCCCCATTTGTAGAAGTGCAAAAGGTTGATTGTCGCCGGGGCCGCAAATCCCGATCGCAAAAAGTCGGATCGCCCGCCTGCCAGTTTGGATGCCGCAGAGGTACGATGGAAGAGAGGGAGGGAGGCCAAGCCCGGTAAGGTTAAGCTTGGCGACAATACCCACAGGAAGGGAAAAATGACACTTAACTTGCGGCGACCGATTTTGATAGGCGGAATAGGACTTTCAGCAGCGCTGTGGCTGCTGGAAACTCTACAGCATTCGGGTTCAGAAATGGGCGAAACGGCACTCATCGGCTTGGCGGCTGCCGGTGCGGGGTATTGGTGGTGGAAGCAACAATCCCCCAAACTCGAACTCGCACTCCCGCAACCCCTGGCGAACCGGGAAGCAGCCGAAAAAGCGATCGCGGCTTCAGAAACCGCAATTAAATTGCTGGCTTCAGAAGCTCAAAACTCTGCTGATCCTGCTAATCTAACAGCACAGCTCGATCGGCTCAGAACCGAATTAGACAGACAAGATTTGCGGATTACCGTAACTGGCGGCAAAGCTGTCGGCAAAACTGCCTTAATTCAAGTTTTAAATTCTAATTGGGCATCTCAACACCCGCAAAAGCTTAGTTTACAAGAAACTGCAGCGCTGTTTGCTAATACAAATGCGGATGCCAAAATCAACGGTGATTTAGTGCTGTTTGTGACAGCGGGCGACATCACAGATTCCGAATTTAAAACATTATCTCAGCTAGCTTCGGCAGGTCAGCGCGTGCTGCTAGTCTGGAACAAACAAGACCAATATTTGCCAGAACAGCAGTCCCAGGTTTTGAACTCTTTGCAGCAGAAAATGCAAGGAATATTGGGGACAGAAGAGATAATTGCGATCGCAGCTTCTCCCAATTCTATTAAAGTGCGCCAGCACCAAGCGGACGGCACATTTAAAGAACGGATTGAAAAGCAAGTCTCTCAACTCGACGCGCTGACGGAAAGATTGACTAAAATCTTAACTGAAGAACGGCAACAGTTGGTCTGGGCGAGTGCAGTGCGGGAGGCTGCAAGTATCAAGCTAGAGGCCAAAACCTTATTAAATGCAGTCAGGCGCGATCGGGCAATTCCCATTATCGAACAATATCAGTACATCGCCGCCGCCGCCGTCTTTACTAATCCGGTTCCAGCTTTAGACTTGCTAGCAACAACCGCCATCAGCACCCAACTCGTAATCGATCTCGGCGCCATCTACCAGCAAAAGTTTTCCTTAGACCAAGCTAAGACAGTAGCGGGGACTTTGGCTAATCAAATGTTTAAATTGGGATTAGTAGAACTGTCTACTCAAACTATTACTGGACTGCTGAAAAGCAATGCCGTCACCTATGTAGCAGGAGGCGCGGTGCAGGGAATTAGTGCAGCCTATTTTACCAGAATAGCTGGATTGAGTTTAATTGAATATTTCCAAAGTCGAGAAGGGGAAAATGCTGCCATAGGCATTTTAAATATCGACCAGTTGACTAAAACTTTGCAAGCAGTTTTTACGCAAAATCAGCAAGTTTCCTTCTTGCAATCTTTCGTCAACCAAGTGGCGAGTCGCCTTTCATCTCAGGTATCTGGGCCCGAAACCGTTAAGTCCGTGGCCAATTAAGTAAAATAAAGGAACAGGCTTTCCGGCCTGTTCCACAAGACAGTTTTTCTGTTGTGGAACAGGCCGGAAAGCCTGTTCCCCGGCATAACTAGGCAACCAGTTAATATTTTCCTTCTTCCTTCAGCCTTCTGTTATACAATCAAATAAAGTTTGCACGATGATACAAACTCAACCCAAAATACTAACCTTTGAAGAATTTCTAGAAGACAAAGCCGAGAACAGATGCTACGAACTTCACGACGGGGTAATGGTTGAAATGCAGCCAACAGGAGAACACGAAGATATCACAGCATACCTTGTTCAAGAATTTACGCGGCTAGACACCCAACTGCAACTTCCATACCGCATTCCCTCGAAAGCGCTAGTTAAGCCCCCAGCTAAAGATACAGGATATATTCCTGATGTTTTGCTATTAAACCGTCAGGCTTTAGCGTTGGAACCCTTATGGTTGAAGTCAGCAACAATCACCCAAGGAACATCTATCCCGCTACTTGTTGAAGTTGTCAGTACCAACTGGCGCGACGATTATCTCAAAAAGTTGGCAGATTACGAAATGATGGGCATCCTCGAATATTGGATTGCGGATTATGCTGCATTCGGCGGAATACGTCATATTGGCGACCCCAAAGAACCCACCATCTCGGTTTGTCAGCTCGTGGACGGAGAGTATAGGATTACACAGTTCAGAGGGAGCGATCGCATTATTTCACCTACATTTCCCAATATGGAGCTGAACGTCGATAGAATTTTACGAGGCGGAGCCTAGTGTTAGGGAAAAGAACAGGCAAGATGCCTGTTCCACAAAAATTTTTTGTTATTGTGGAACAACAGGCAAGATGCCTGTTCCACAAAAATTTTTTGTTATTGTGGAACGGGCATCTTGCCCGTTCAAGATTTTTTGGAAAACTCACAACTAAAAAATTATAAATTTATGAAAAATTGTATTAAAATAAGAAATAGGATTTATAATTCGACGATCAATTATACCTGCTTTAAAAAGCCGATCGCCAATGGCTGACAATTCCCTTCAAGAAAATCGCTTATCCCTTGCCCGCGCCAGTTTGCGCGAAGCCCTGGCGCGCTACTCCCACCTGCGCCAAGGGAAAAAAAACTCGAATAATACAGAATTAGAAGCGGCGCTGCAATATCAGTTAGATATTTTAACTTCCACCTCAGAAAAACTAGACCACAACATAATCCGCATTGCTACTTTCGGCTTAGTCAGCCGTGGCAAGTCAGCCGTATTAAACGCGCTTTTAGGTCACAAAATTCTGCAAACAGGCCCTCTCAACGGCGTGACTCAGTGGCCGCGTTCCGTGCGCTGGAGTGTGCCTTTATCCTTCCTGGACAGCGAGGAATCCCCCCAACCCCCCCTGGCCAAGGGGGGGAAAGGAGGCGTGCAAGTAGAATTAATCGATACTCCGGGACTTGATGAAGTTGGTGGCGAAGTGCGCGGCGAAATGGCGAAACAAGTAACTCGCCAAGCTGACTTAATTCTGTTTGTCGTTGCAGGCGATATTACCCGAACTGAGTATCAAGCACTGTGCGAATTGCAAACAGCTCAAAAACCGGTAATTTTAGTTTTTAATAAAATTGACCTGTATCCAGAATTAGACAGAAAAGCTATTTTCCAAAGTTTGCAAGCGCTGGCAAATTCTGAAGAGTTAGCAGCCGCTGCGGTAACAGAGGAAACAGATAGCGAAAATTTGTCCGATCGCCCAAACAACCCATCTGATAAATCTACTGCAAAATCACCGCCTAAAACTTCCAAATCTTTAGAAATAGTCATGGTAGCCGCCGAACCAGCACCGGTGCAAGTGCGGGTGGAATGGGCCGACGGAAGAGTAACTAACGAATGGGAGTCGCCCCCCGCGCAGATAGACGAACTCAAACATAAAATTCTGACAATTCTTAACAGAGAAGGTCGATCGCTCCTCGCTCTAAATGCTTTAGTTGAAGCTAGAGATGCCGAAGCAAACATTGCCCGTCACGTTCTCAAATTGCGACAAACAGAAGCCGAAGATTTAATCTGGCAATTTGCAAAATATAAAGCTTTGGCTGTCGGTTTAAATCCAGTGGCATTCTTGGATGTAATGGGAGCAAGTGTCGCAGATTTAGCCTTAATTCGCTCTTTATCGAGACTTTACGGCTTACCCATGACTGGTTACGAAGCCGGGAAACTTTGGCAGACTATTTTCTCCAGCGCTGGCGGCGTACTTTTGGGAGAATTGGGTAGCAGTTTCCTCTTGGGATTTGGCAAAAGTGCAGCGGCTGCGGCCCCACACATCGGCTTTTCTACTTTTGCCGGAGTCGCTGTCACTCAAGCTAGTTTAGCAGCTTACGGAACCTACGCTGTCGGTCGTGCCGCCCAAGTTTACTTAGAAAAAGGCTGCACCTGGGGCCCCCTGGGACAAGATACGGTAATTCAACAAATTCTCGCTACCATCGAGCGTAATACAATTATCGATCGCCTGCAGCAAGAGTTTAAAATTGGCACTTAAAAATTGCCCTAGTAGTTGAGTAGGGTGCGTCAGGAGAGGGTTATTTGTGATAATTGAAGAGTTAGGATCTGACGCACCCTACTGCTTTTATTCTTCTACAACTGTCAAAAAAGAATGCAACTGTAGGTAAACTCCAAACCACCATGCTCATCAGTGATACCCCCTTCTTTAATCTAAAATCTAAAATCTAAGGAATGAGAATTAAATAACTTCCACAAGTTTGTGGGATGGGCGTCCCGCCCGTCCTTTTTGGACGGGCGGGAC